>CADCUY010000467.1 GCA_902806005.1 uncultured Quadrisphaera sp.
GCCCGGCGTCCGGACTGCCCCCCGGCGCCGCCCGGACCGTGCTGGCGGCCGAACTAGGCTTCGAACCGTGGACGTACTGAGGGATGGGCACGAACAGGTCGTCTTCTGCTCCGACCGGGCCTCGGGCCTGCGGGCGGTGATCGCGATCTACTCGACGGCGCTCGGGCCGGCCCTCGGCGGCACGCGCTTCTACCCCTACGCCACCGAGGACGACGCCGTCGACGACGTGCTGGCCCTCTCCCGCGCCATGGCCTACAAGAACAGCCTCGCCGGCCTGGACCTCGGTGGCGGCAAGGGCGTCATCATCGGCGATCCCCGCACCGACAAGACCGAGGCGCTGCTGCGGGCCTACGGCCGGTTCGTGGAGTCCCTCGGCGGCCGCTACCTCACCGCGTGCGACGTGGGCACCTACAACGCCGACCTCGACGTCGTCGCCCGCGAGACCCGGTACGCCCACGGCCGCTCCGAGGCCTACGGCGGCTGCGGCGACTCCTCGGTGCTCACCGCCTACGGCGTGTTCCAGGGCATGCGTGCCGCCGCGCAGCACGTGTGGGGCGTGCCCACGCTGGCCGGTCGCACCGTCGCGGTCGCCGGGGTGGGCAAGGTCGGCTCGTGGCTGGTCGGCCACCTCGTCGACGACGGTGCCGACGTGGTCGTGACCGACGTCGACCCCGAGGCCGTCACGCGGGTGACCACCCGGCACCCCTCGGTCCGGGCGGTCGCCGACACCGCCGCGCTGATCGCCACCCCGCACGACGTCTACGCGCCGTGCGCGCTCGGCGGGGCGCTCGACGAGGCGACCGTGGCCGTGCTGCCGGCCCGGGTGGTCTGCGGCGGCGCGAACAACCAGCTCGCCGGCCCGGGCATCGCCGAGCAGCTGGTCGACCGCGGGATCCTGTACGCGCCGGACTACCTGGTGAACGCCGGTGGCGTCATCCAGGTCGAGGACGAGCGCCACGGGTTCTCCTTCGCGCGCGCCCAGAGCAAGGCGAGCAGCATCTTCGACGTCGCGCTGCGGGTCTTCGCGACCGCCGACAAGGAGGGCGTGCCGCCGTCCGTGGCCGCCGACCGGCTGGCCGAGGAGCG
>CADCUY010000468.1 GCA_902806005.1 uncultured Quadrisphaera sp.
GCTCAGCGCCGCGGCGGAGGCCGCGGGCGCGGCGCGGCGCGGCGCGATCAGGCTGCTGCAGCAGCCCGCGACACGCCGTCCGGCATGGCTCCTCGTGCGGCGTGTCGCCAGCTCATGCAGAGTCCTGGTCCGCTGAGCCCCGGCGCAGGCTGTGCCAGTGCGGTGGACGACCGCGCTGCAGCACCTGGTCCACGAAGAGCAGCACCGAGCCGTCGCGCCGCACCACCGTCTCGTAGGTCAGGCGCAGGTGGGCGTAGCCGCTGGCTGCCGCCACGGCGTCGCGGAACCGGTCGCGCCGGTAGCTGTCGCGGTCGGCGTGGAAGGCGAACCCGTCCGTCTCGACGATGATCCAGCCGTCCACCAGGAGGTCTACGGCGCCGACGCCGTCGAGGACGACCTGGACCTCGACGCTCACACCTCGCCCGGCCAGGCCCTCGACGAGCTCCACCCGCGCGAGCGACTCGAGCCCCGACATGGCGCGGGCGTCGACCAGGGACAGGACGCGCCGCCACGACGGATCGCGCCGTCCCCCGGCGGTCAGCAGCTGGGCCCACGTGCACCGGCGCTCGCGCAGCGCCTGGTCGAGGGCGCCGACCGCCACGGCGGGAGGGGCGCAGTGCGCCAGTGACACGAGGGCATCGACGACCTCGAGGCGCGAGCCGGTGGGCAGCCCGGTGCGGTGCACCTCGGCTCCTGGCCACTCGCGTCGCGTGCCCCGGGCCGCGCGCACGTGCACCCGGGCGTCGCGACCCAGCACCGCGATCGCCAGCTCCTCGAGCGCGTCAGCGCAGCTCGGCACACCGCCGACCGCAGCCGCGGCCAGGCGCGCGGGCGAGCAGGACCCGACGGCGTACAGGCCGACGTCGGGCCGCAGCACACGGCCGGTGGCGACCGCCGCGGTCAGCGACCGCTGCGTCACCCCCAGGCCGCGCAGCTGACCGCAACGGGCAGCGCCGTGGAAGCGCAGCAGGGCGTCGACCGGGTCCACGGCAACAGCCTGGCCGTCCGGGTCCGCCGACGGCGCCCGCGCCGTCACACCTGTGGACGACGGTCCAGGACGCTGCACGAGTGGGCGACACGCCGCTCGAGACGTCGCCCGAGGCGGCGTGTCGCTGCTTCGTGCAGAGCCCTGGAGCGCGGTGCCTGGCCCGCCCTCCAGCGACGTCGACCGGCGGCGGCCTACGGGTACAGGCCCCGCGTGGTGTGCGCCTCGGCCACGCGGGCCACGCTGATCGCCAGGGCCGAGCCGCGCAGGGTCAGCCGGTGCTCGGCCGCGTGCGCGGCGACCTCGGCGTAGGCCGAGCGCATCCGCTGCTCGAGCCGGTCCTCGATCTCGGCCTCGGTCCACCAGTACGCCTGGTTCGCCTGCACCCACTCGAAGTACGAGACCACCACGCCCCCGGCGTTGGCCAGGATGTCGGGCACGACCACCACCCCGCGGTCGGCGAGCATCTCGTCGGCCCCCGTCGTGGTCGGCCCGTTCGCGCCCTCGACGACGAACCGCGCGCGCACCCGCTCGGCGTTGCCCTCGTGCACCACCCCCTCCACGGCGGCGGGCACCAGCACGTCGACCTCCGCGAAGAGCACGTCGTCGCCGGTGGCGTCCTCCCCGCCGGGGAACCCGGCCACGGTGCCGGCCTGCGCCGCGTGCGCCACGAGCGCCGGCACGTCCAGCCCCGCCTCGGCGCGCACCGCGCCGAGCTGGTCGCTGACCGCCACCACCCGGGCGCCCGCGGCGTGCAGGATCCGCGCGGCGTGCAGCCCGACCTTGCCGAAGCCCTGCACCGCCGCGGTGGAGCCCTCCACGTCGCGCCCGTGCTCCTCGAGCACCGCCCGCACGCAGTGCACGACCCCCTGCGACGTCGCCGTCGCCCGGCCCAGGGAACCGCCCACCGACAGCGGCTTGCCGGTGACGATGCCCGGCACGGTGTGCCCGGCGGCGACGGAGAAGGTGTCCATGATCCACGCCATGGTCTGCTCGTCGGTGCCGATGTCGGGCGCCGGGACGTCGCGGTCGGGCCCGAGGATCGGCATCAGCTCGCTGGTCAGGCGCCGGGTCAGCCGCTCGCGCTCGCCCACCGAGTAGGCCTTGGGGTCGATCGCCACCCCGCCCTTGGCGCCGCCGTAGGGCAGCTGCACCAGGGCGCACTTCCACGTCATCCACATCGCCAGCGCCCGCACCTCGTCGAGGTCGACCGCCGGGTGGTAGCGCAGGCCGCCCTTGGCCGGGCCGCGGGAGAAGTTGTGCTGCACCCGGTGCCCGACCAGCACCTCGACCTCGCCGTCGTCGCGGCGCAGGGGCACGCTCACCGTCATCTCGCGCCGCGGGGTGGCGAGCAGCTGGTGCAGGCCCTGCGGCAGCTGCAGGTGCGCCGCGGTCGCCTCCAGCTGCGCGAGCGCCTGGCCCAGAGGGTCCGAGCGCTGCGCGGCGGGCCGGGACGCCGGCGCGGTGGCCGGCGAGGGGGGTGCGGGGGTCAGGGTCATGACGGCTCCAGGGAGGGTCGGGCGGGCGCAGCGGCGCTGCCGCACCCGCGAGCGGGTCAGAAGAGCAGCACCTGCGCGCGCCGGCGCACGGGGGCGATGCGGCCGGCGCGCAGGGCGGCGAGCGGCGCGGCGCCCAGGTGCTCGTCGTGCGTGAACAGCCAGCGCAGCGCCTCGGCGTCGGAGTAGCCCGCGTCGCCGAGCACGGTGAGCGTGCCCGGCATGGACACCAGGGGCTCCGGGTCGGCCAGGGCGCGCGGCACCTGCACCACCTTGGGCCTCCCCCGCCGGACGCCGACCAGCAGCCGGTCGTCGAGCAGCCGGCGCACCGAGGAGACGTCGCTGCCGAGCAGGTCGACCAGGTCGGGCACGGTCGCCCACGCCTCGTCGCCGCCGACGAGCTCCTCGAGCTCGGCCAGCACCGAGGGGCCGTGGTCCGCCGCCGGGCCGCCGCGGCCCTCCACCCTGCCGTCCCGCGTCGAGCTCACCCGCCCAGCCTGCCACGAGCCCGCCTCGCCGGGCGCTCACCCGGGTGACGCCGGACCACGCCCCGGCAGCCGATCACCGCGTCACCCCTCGTCGACAACTGTCACATCTGTCACACTGACACCTCAGGAACCATCCGCCCCAGACCGACGGAGCAGCCGCATGAGCAGCCCTCACCGCCCGAGCACCGCCCTCGTGGCCGCCCTGGGGATGGTCGGCGCCCCCGCCCTCGGGGTCGCCCTCGCACCCGCCGCGTGGGCCCACGAGCCGCCCGCCCACGTCGTGCGCGAGGGCGAGACCCTCGGCCACATCGCCCTGCGCACCGGCACCACCGTCACCGCCCTGGCCACCGCGAACGGCATCACCGCGCCGAGCCTGATCACCGTGGGGCAGCGCCTGGCCCTGCCCCCGGCGGCCGCGTCGCCGACGCCCGGCGGCGGGGCCACGACCTCGGCCGCCCCCGCGGGCGCGCCCGTCGCGGTGGTGCGCGAGGGCGACACCCTCGGGCACATCGCCCTGCGCGCCGGCGTGAGCCTGGGCGCGCTGTACGCCAGCAGCGGCCTGGACGACGGCGACGTCATCCGCCCCGGCCAGGAGGTGGCCCTGCCCACGCCCGCGAGCGCTCCGTCGGCGCCGGTCGCGAGCACCTTCGAGGGGCGCACCTACGCGGCGGAGGTGACGGCGGCGGCCACCGCGAACCGCGACGAGCTCGCCGCCCGCGGCGCCCCCACCCGCGAGGAGGTGCGCGAGCTGCTGACGGCGACCGCCCGCGAGATGGGCGTCGACCCGGGACTGGTGCTCGCCGTCGCCCACCAGGAGTCGGGCTTCAACGCCCGCGCGGTCTCCCCCGCGAACGCCGTCGGGGCCATGCAGGTGATCCCGTCCTCGGGCCGGTGGGCGGGCCAGCTGGTCGGCCGCGAGCTGGACCTGCTCGACCCCGCCGACAACGCCGTCGCCGGGGTGGCGATCCTCCGCGCGCTGCTGGAGGCGACCGACGACGAGGCCACCGCGGTCGCGGGCTACTACCAGGGCCTGGCCAGCGTGCGCCGCAACGGCCTGTACGACGACACCCGCCGGTACGCCGCCAACGTCCAGACCCTCGCCGCGAGGTACCGGTGACCGCCGCCCGCGGCGGGCCGGGCACGCGGGTGGGCACGCGGGTGGCCACGGGACCGGCCGAGTCACCCCGGTGGCCCGGGCCCCGACCGTAGAGTGCGCCGGTGGCCCTCCGTCTGAAGGACCAGCTCGTCGGCCAGGTGGTCGACGGGCGCTACGAGGTGCTCTCGCGCATCGCCGCCGGCGGCATGGCCACCGTGTACCTGGCGGCCGACGCCCGCCTGGGCCGGCAGGTGGCCCTGAAGGTCATGCACCCGCACCTGGCCGCCGACGAGGTCTTCGTCGACCGGTTCGCCCGCGAGGCGCGCTCCGCGGCCCGCCTGTCCCACCCCGGCGTCGTCGGGGTCTACGACCAGGGCGCCGAGGGCGGCACCGTCTACCTGGCGATGGAGCACGTGCCCGGGCGCACCCTGCGCGACGTGCTCACCGAGCGCGGCGCGCTCACCGCCGGCGAGGCCCTCGCCGTCGTCACCGCGATGCTCGACGCCCTGGCCTCCGCGCACCGCAGCGACCTGGTGCACCGCGACGTCAAGCCCGAGAACATCCTCGTCGGCCTCGACGGGCGGCTGCGGGTCGCCGACTTCGGGCTGGCCCGGGCGGCGTCCGCGTCGACCACCGCCGCCAGCGTGCTCATCGGCACCGTGGCCTACCTGGCCCCCGAGCTGGTCACCCAGGGGCGCGCCGACGCCCGCGCCGACGTCTACGCCGTCGGCGTGGTGCTCTTCGAGCTGCTCACCGGCTCCTTGCCGTTCACCGGCGACGTGCCCGCCCAGGTCGCCTACGCCCACGTCG
>CADCUY010000469.1 GCA_902806005.1 uncultured Quadrisphaera sp.
GGGTGCGCGCGCAGGGCCAGCGCGTCGACGTCCACCCCCGACGACGCGTCCAGGCCCACCACGCCCTCGCCGACGAAGGCGCCCAGCGCGGCGGCGTCGGGCGCACGCACCACCCACAGCGGCCGGGCGCTCTGCGGGCCGCCCGCGTCCGCCGACGCCGGCAGGGGCGGCGGGGGCGGCGGCAGGTCGTCGGCGCCCGGCCACAGGTACGGCAGGTCGTCGGGCACGTCGCCGAAGACCCCCCGGTAGCGGGCCGGGTCCTTGCGCACCAGCGCCGAGCGGTGGCTCAGGTGCAGCGCGCCGTTCCCCACCCAGCTGGGCAGCAGGCCCGCCCGGCCCAGGGCCTCCTGGTCGAGCCCGGCGGCGTCGGGGGCGAACTCCGTGATCAGCGCCGCCGTGGAGTCGGCGTGCCCCCGCGCGGTCCACGCCCGCACGCACGCCAGGCCGTAGGCGACCAGGGCCGGGGTGCGCCCGCGCCACATCACCACGGCGGGGTGGTTGGCCCACCCGTAGTCGGGCAGCTCCAGGGCGCGCAGCACCTGCAGCACCTCCACCCGCTGCTTGCCCAGGCGGGCCTGGTCGAGCACCTCGGCGCTGCGCTGGAAGCTGGCGTAGGGCAGGAAGGTCTGCACGGCGCGATCCTCTCTCGGGGTGCCGCGGGGCCCGGGGACCTGGTAGGCACGCGGGATGAGCCAGCAGCGGGTGGTCGGCGCGGGGCCCGCGGCCGTGTGGGCGGTGCTCGCCGACGGGTGGCTGTACCCCGTCTTCGTCGTCGGAGCGGCCCGGATGCGCGCCGTCGATGCGGCGTGGCCCGCCCCCGGGGCCCGGCTGCACCACTCCGCCGGCACCTGGCCGCTGGTCGTCGACGACAGCACGTCCGTCACCGCCTGCGTCCCCGAGCGCCGCCTGGAGCTCACCGCCCGCGGCTGGCCGGCGGGCCAGGCGCGGATCACCGTGGAGCTCACCCCCGAGCCCGGCGGGCGCACCCTGGTGACGATGGAGGAGGACGCCTCCGCCGGCCCCGGCCTCCTGGTGCCCGGCCCGGTGCGCCGCGCCCTGGTCGACTGGCGCAACACCGAGACCCTGCGCCGCCTGGCCTGGCTGGCCGAGGGGCGCGCGATGGCGCACCGCGGGGGCCCGGGCGATCATGCGCTGTGACCGACGCACCGACCCCCGGCGCCGCCCCTGACGCCGACGCCCGCCTCGACGCCTTCGCCCACCGCCACCACGGGCCCCTCGCGACCGCCGCCGCGTGGTGGCTCCGGAACCGCACCACCTACGAGGCCGGCAGGGGGGACGAGCGGCCGCTCACCGGCTACGCGCTCCTGGCCTCGCTGTACGGCGCCGCGACGAGCACCGCTGTGGCCGTGCTGCGCTCGCGCCCGGGCCGCGCGGCGCTGCCGGACCGGGCCGACCTGGCGGTGCTGGCCGTGGCCGTCTTCGCGACCACCCGCACCCTGACCAAGGACGCCGTCACCACGCCGCTGCGCTCGCCGTTCGCGACCTTCGAGCAGGCCGGCGCCCCGGGCGAGGTGGTGGAGAGCCCGCGGTCCGGCGCCGTCCGGCACGCCGTGGGCGAGCTCGTCACCTGCCCGTTCTGCCTGGCGCAGTGGGTGGGCACGGCCTACCTGGCCGGGTGGGCGGCCGCACCGCGGGCCACCCGGTGGGTGGCCAGCACGATGGCCGTCGTCGGCGCCTCCAACCTGCTGCAGCACGGCTACGGGGTGCTGACCAGCGCGTCGGAGGGCTGAGCGCTCAGCTGCCGGGGTGCTCCTCGGACGACGGGCGCAGCTCGCCCGTGCCGTCGATCACCAGGTTCGTCTCGTCGGGGTCGCGCATGTGCACGCGCACCTCGTCGGGCACGGAGTTGACGCCCATCGCCGCGGCGATCTCCTCGGGGGTGACGCTGGTGCCCTCGTTGGCCGGTACCTCGGTCATGGCTGCTCCTTCTGTCGTGGGGGCGGTGCGGACGGCGCGGCTCAGGCGTCGGAGTCGCGCGCCTCGTCGGGCACCCGGTCGCCGTCGCCGTGGTGCACCCCGAGGTGGCGGTCGACCACCACGTGCCGGCCCTCGGAGATCTCCGAGGCGGTGTCGCGGACCCACTTCTCCGGCTGGGGCGGCAGCCCCGAGCGCTCGAGCTTGCCCGAGAGGGAGGCGAAGGTCGTGTCGAGGTCGTCGCCGCTGTGCTCCTCGACCACCTCGGCGACCAGCGACTGGATGTAGGCCTGCCGCTCGCGGGGGTCGGAGGGCACGGGGACGACGTCGACGTCCTCGGTCGGCACGCCCGTGCCGGCGTCGGTGGGGTCGTCGATCGACGACGAGGTCGTGTCCTTGCGGAAGAGGGACATGCCTCCTGCCTACCACCGGCGCGGTCCGGGCGCGCGCCCCGCGTGATCGGCTTGCCGGTGGCACACAGCGGTGCTTCGGTGACGCATGTGACGACGGTGGTTCCGACCTCGCGTGAGCGCACCACCGAGGAGCTCCTCGAGCGGGCCAGCGCCGCGACGTCGGAGGCCGAGCGCCGCCGGCTGGTCGACGAGGTCGTCGTCCTCAACCTGCCCGTGGCCCGCGCCCTGGCCTCGCGGTTCCGCGACCGCGGCGAGCAGCTGGACGACCTGGTGCAGGTGGCCTCGCTCGCCCTGGTCAAGGCCGCCCAGCACTACGAGCCGGGCCGGGGCCGCGGCTTCCTGCCCTACGCCGTCCCGACCATCACCGGTGAGCTGCGCCGGCACTTCCGCGACCGGGGCTGGGGCGTCCGCCCGCCGCGGCGGCTGCAGGAGCTGCGGCTCTCGATCGGCGCGGCGGCGCAGGAGCTCACCCAGTCGACGGGGCGGTCCCCGACCGTCGCCGAGCTCTCCGCGGAGCTCGGGGTCGACCAGGAGGAGGTCATCGAGGCCCTGGCCGCGGCGCAGGACTACCACCTGACCTCGCTGGACGCCCCGATGGACGGCGAGCAGGACGGCGTGCCGCTGGGGGCCACCCTCGGCGGTGAGGACGACCGGTTCGAGAAGGTCGTCGACCTGGTCAGCGTGCGCCCGCTGCTGGCCTCGCTGTCCGAGCGCGACCGGCACATCCTCACCCTGCGCTTCTTCCGGGGGTGGACCCAGAGCCAGATCGCGGCGGACATCGGAGTGACCCAGATGCAGGTGTCCCGGCTGCTCAGCCGCACGCTGACCAGGCTGCGCACGCAGCTGGAGGACCAGGCGGCCTGAGGGGCCCGGCTGTCGGGCCCCTCAGGCGGGCTCAGCCCCTCGTGCGCGAGCGGGAGGTCTCGCGCCAGTTCTCCGCGCTGCCGTCGGAGACGTCGTCGGCGTCGTCGGTGAAGCCCATCGCGCCGATGGCGCCGGAGACGTCGGCCTCGAAGCCCGTGCCCCGCACCCGCGAGCTGTAGCTGCTGGTCCCGTCCGACCAGCTCTCGGTCCGGGTGAAGGAGTACGCACCGCCCACCGAGGTCCACCGGACGTCGGCCGGCGGGCGCCCGACCACCTCGCCGTCGCCGTGGCCACCGTTCTTGACCTTCAGCTGGCCGGTCAGCGACGCCGTCCCGGTGCGGGTGTCGGAGGTGAAGACGACCGCGCCCTGGTCGGCGGTGATGAAGCGGACCCCGACCAGCGCGCAGGTGTCGCCGGCGGGTTCGCCGTGGCCCGTGGGCAGGCTCTGGCCGGGTTCGCACTGGAAGTCCTTGACGTCGCCGTACACGCCGGTGAAGCCGGGCTGCTGGTAGACCCCCAGGTAACCGACGTGGGTGTTGCCCGGGAAGCCGAGCACGTTGCCGAGGTCGACCTCGGTCCACTGCGCCGAGGCCTGGCCCCCGGTGGTCTTCGACGCCGTGCTGCTCGGCGGACCGGCGACGGCGGCGGGCGCGGCGGCCAGGGCGGTGGAGGCCGCGGCCAGGACGGCCAGGACGGCCAGGGGCGTGCGCTTCACGAGGTGTCCTCTCGAGGTGCTCCCCGGCGCGGTCGCGCCGGACGGGTGGGGTCGGGCGGCGGGGTCAGGCCGGTCCGGACCGGGTGCGGAGCCGGGCGACCACGAGGGCGCCCACGGCGTCGCCCTGGGCCTTCCCGGCCTCGATGCCGTGGCGGAAGTGGATGCCGCCGTACAGCCGCGAGAGCGCTGCGGTGTCGGCGGCGTCGGTGAACGAGGCGTACCGGCGGGTGCGGGCGACGATGCCGACGGTGGTCGCCCGCGAGGTGTCGTCGACGGCCAGGGGGCCGAGGAGGTCGGTGAGCACCGCCGCCGCGGCGCGCGACCCCACGGAGTGGCCCGAGGTGTGCTCGGGGAACTGGGGGGTGTTGACCCACGTCGTCCACGCCGGGTCGAGGTGGCGGTTGACGTAGGTGACCGGCCGCAGGACGTTGTGCCGGTACTTCGCCGTCCAGCAGCTGAGGAAGGCGTCGTGCAGCGCCACCGACGTGCGGGCCAGCGCCTCGACCGCGGCGGCCAGGGAGAGCCCGTGCTGCTCGGCGGCCTGCACGGTGATCATCAGCCAGTGCCCGGACGGCATGCCGGAGAAGCGGGGGTTGTCGGTCCAGAAGCGCGCGGTGTCGCGCTGGTCGTCGGTGTTGCGCCGGCTCTGCTCGACCACCTCGAGGGCCTGGCCGTGCAGCGCCGACCCGGGTGCCGTGGAGAACGGCAGCGGTGCGACCGGCACCACCTCCGCGGTCGTCCGCAGCACCATCGGGCGCACCCGCTCGCAGTGCGGCTCGATCGCGGTGCCGAAGTTCGGCGGCGTGGGCACCCACAGCCCCTCGCCGACCGGCGGCGCGTACGGCGCCGCCATCGCCTCCGCGTGCCCGTCGGTGGCCGCCCACGCGGCGACGGCGCGCGCGACGGCGCCGCCGTGGGTCCGTGACGCCGCCTCCGCGGCGGCGG
>CADCUY010000470.1 GCA_902806005.1 uncultured Quadrisphaera sp.
GACGCTCCACACCGCGAAGGGCCTGGAGTTCCCGGTGGTCTTCCTGACCGGCCTGGAGGACGGCGTCTTCCCGCACCTGCGCGCCCTGGGCGACCCGCGGGAGCTGGAGGAGGAACGCCGGCTGGCCTACGTCGGCATCACCCGCGCGCGGCAGCGGCTGTACATCTCCCGGGCCACGGTGCGCACCAGCTGGGGCCAGCCGGCCTACAACCCGCCGTCCCGGTTCCTCGACGAGATCCCGACCGAGACCATCCACTGGGAGCGTCTCGACCCGACCCCGGCGCCGTCCACGGGCTACCGGTCGGCGCAGACGAGGGTGGCGGCGACCGGCCTGTCCACCGGTGGCCTGCGCGGCGGCGTCGGCAACCGGCAGGTCATCTCGGTGGACGTCGGCGACCGGGTCAGCCACGACGCGTTCGGCCTGGGCACCGTGGTCGAGGTGACCGGGGCCGGCGACAAGGCGCAGGCCACCGTGGACTTCGGTTCCGGGGGCACCAAGCGCCTCGTCCTGCGCTACGCCCCGCTGGTCAAGCTCTAGCCGTCAGACGCCGACGCCGCGCTCGGCGAGCCAGTCCTGGGGGTCGATGGGGCGGCCGTACATGCCCCCGCGGTGGATCTCGTAGTGCAGGTGGGGGCCGGTCGACTGGCCCTCGTTGCCGACCTTCGCGATCTGGTCACCGGCGTGCACGATGTCGCCCGCGGAGACGTCGTAGTAGCGCATGTGGCCGTAGATGTGGACGTTGCCCTCGGCGTCCTGGACGTACACGGCGTTGCCGTAGCCGGAGGCGCTGCCGGCCCGGAGGACCACGCCGTCGGAGGCCGCGAAGATCGGCGTGCCGAGGGGGGCTGCGAGGTCCAGGCCGTAGTGCATGGTGCCCCAGCGCTGGCAGAAGCAGGTGGTCAGCCGGCCCGTGACCGGCAGCACCGTCTTGGGCTGGCGGGCGGCGCGGGAGGCGGCCAGTTCGCCGAGGCGCGCCTGGGCCTCCGCCTCGGTGATGCCACGGCGCACGTCGGCGTCCTCGAGCCCGCCGCTGAAGCCGTGGTCGAGGCTGGTGCCGAGCCCGAGGTCGGACGCCGT
>CADCUY010000471.1 GCA_902806005.1 uncultured Quadrisphaera sp.
CCGAGACGAACTGGTCGCCGAGGGCCTCCGACTCGGTGCGGGCGGCGGTCAGAGCGCTCAGCGCGGGCCGCGCCAGCTGCGGTGCGGCCACGGAGCTCCCGCTGGCGCTCGGGCGCGCGGCGAGCCGGGTGCGCACCTCGCGGGCCAGCGCGGTCGGCTCGGCGCCGACGGCGCCCAGCAGCGCGGTGGCCACGCCCTGCTGCTCGAGCAGGGCGGCGAGCAGGTGCAGGGGCTCGACCTGGGCGTGCCCGGCCTCGAGCGCGCGGGTGGCGGCCCCGGCCATGGCCTCCTGGGCCTTGGTGGTGAGCTTGAGGTCCATCGATCCTCCGGGACGGTCGTGCAGTGACTTGAGCGTACTGCGCTCAACTGCCGGTGCAACGCCCCAGCCCGCTCAGACCTTCCGCGGCGTCACCGCTGCGGGTGCGTCACTCCGGGAGCCTCACTCCGCGGCGTCGGAGGAGCGGGAGGCGCCCTGCTCGCCGGAGCCGGCCCCCACCCACACCGTCTTGGCGTTCATGAACGCGTGCATCCCCAGCTCGGTCAGCTCGCGGCCGAACCCGCTCTGCTTGACGCCCCCGAACGGCAGCTCGGGGTAGCTGGTGACGTTGCCGTTGACGAACGCCATGCCCGACTGGACGTCGCGGACGAACACCTCGCGCTCGCCGGCGTCCTCGCTCCACAGGTTCGCGCCCAGCCCGTAGGGGTGGGCGTTGGCCAGGGCGACCGCCTCGTCGAGGTCGGCGACGACGGTCAGCGCGGCGACCGGCCCGAAGACCTCCCCGGCGTACAGCGCCATCTCCTCGGTGATCCCGGTCAGCACCGTCGGCGGGTAGTACCACCCGGGGCCCTCGGGCACCTCGCCGCCGACCAGCACCCGCGCGCCCTTGGCGACCGCGTCGCGCACGTACCCGACGACGTCGTCCCGGCCGCTCTCGGTGGCCAGGGGCCCGACGTCGGTGCCGTCGGCGCGCGGGTCGCCCACGACCAGGGCGCCCATCGCCGCGACGAACAGCCGGGTGAACTCCTCGGCGACGTCGGCGTGGACGAAGAAGCGCTTGGCGTTGATGCAGCTCTGGCCGTTGTTCAGGCACCGGGCGGTCGTCGCCACGGCGGCGGCCCGCTCGAGGTCGGCCGACGGCATGACGATGAACGGGTCGCTGCCGCCGAGCTCCAGCACCACGGGCTTCAGCACCTCCCCCGCCACGGCCCCGACCGCGCGGCCGGCGGCCTCGGAGCCGGTGAGGGTCACCGCCACCACGCGGTCGTCGCGCACCACCCGCTCGACCGCGCCCGAGCCGATCAGCAGGGTGGTGAAGACGTCGGCGGGGAAGCCGGCGCGGGTGAACAGCTCCCCCAGGTACAGCGCGCTGCGCGGCACGTTGCTGGCGTGCTTGAGCAGCCCGACGTTGCCGGCCATCAGGGCGGGGGCCGCGAAGCGCACCGCCTGCCACAGCGGGAAGTTCCACGGCATCACGGCGAGCACCACGCCGAGCGGCTGGTGCGCGACGTGCGCCTCCTGCGCGCCGACCGCGGCGGCGTCCGCGGGCCGCGGGGCGAGGAAGGCCGGCCCGTGCTCGGCGTAGTAGCGCAGTCCCGTCGCGCACTTGGCGACCTCGGCCCGCGCCGAGGCCAGGGTCTTGCCCATCTCGGTGGTCATCATCGCGGCCACCTCGGCGTTCTCGGCGTCGAGCAGGTCGGCGGCCGCGCGCAGCCAGCCGGCCCGCTGCTCCGGGGTGGTGAGCCGGTAGGCCGCGAACGCCGCCGAGGCGCGCTCCAGCTTCTCGTCGAGCTGCTCCTCGGTGAGCGGCTCGAACTCCTCCAGGGTCTCGCCGGTGGTCGGGTCGGTGGTGGCGATGGCCATGGCTGCGCTCCGCGGTGGGGGTGGTCTGGTGGGGGACGGGCGGGTCGGGCCACCGTGCCACGGCGCCCG
Source organism: uncultured Quadrisphaera sp. (assembly GCA_902806005.1). Taxonomy (GTDB): domain Bacteria; phylum Actinomycetota; class Actinomycetes; order Actinomycetales; family Quadrisphaeraceae; genus CADCUY01. Next base: position 1,931 of record CADCUY010000471.1, read on the forward strand.
GCGGCCCGCCCGCCCCCGGGCGGTCAGTGCGGGTTGTGCGAGCCCTGGCCCTGGGTGTCCTGCCGCTGCTCGCTCAGGTCGCCGCTCCACAGCGTGTGGTAGGTGCCCTCCTGGTCCACGCGGGCGTAGGTGTGCGCGCCGAACAGGTCGCGCAGGCCCTGCACCAGCGAGGCGGGCAGCCGCTCGCGGCGCAGGCCGTCGTAGTAGGCCAGGGCGCTGGCGAAGCCGGGCACGGGCACCCCCAGCTCGACGGCGGAGACCACGACCCGCCGCCACGCCTCCTGCGCGCCGTTCACCACGTCGGCGAAGTACGGGTCGACCAGCAGGCTCGGCAGCCCGGCGTCGCGGTCGTAGGCCTCCTTGATCCGGTCGAGGAACTTCGCGCGGATGATGCAGCCGCCGCGCCAGATGGTGGCCATCGCGCCCTCGTCGACGTCCCAGCCGTACTGCTGCGAGGCCACCCGGATCTGGTCGAAGCCCTGCGCGTAGGCCACGAGCTTCGAGGCGTACAGCGCCTGGCGGACGTCGTCGACGTAGCGCTGGCGCACGTCGTCCGAGGTCTCGCCCAGCGACCCGGACGGGCCGGTGAGCGCCGCGCGCGCGGGCTCGCGCTGCTCGGCGTGGCCCGACAGCGCCCGCGCGAAGACGGCCTCGGCGATCCCGGAGACCGGCACGCCGAGCTCCAGCGCCGACTGCACCGTCCAGCGCCCGGTGCCCTTCTGCTCGGCCTGGTCGACGATGACGTCGACCAGCGGGGCGCCGGTGGCGGCGTCGACCTGGCGCAGCACCCGGGAGGTGATCTCGATGAGGAACGAGTCGAGGTCGCCGGCGTTCCAGGTCTCGAAGACGTCGGCGAGCTCGGCGGGGCCCAGGCCCAGGCCCTGGCGCATCAGGTCGTAGGCCTCGGCGATCAGCTGCATGTCGGCGTACTCGATGCCGTTGTGCACCATCTTGACGAAGTGCCCGGCGCCGTCGGGGCCCACGTGGGTGCAGCACGGCACGCCGTCGACGACGGCGGCGATCGACTCGAGGATCGGGCCGAGCGCCGCGTAGGCCTCCGGCGAGCCGCCCGGCATGATCGAGGGCCCGAGCAGGGCGCCCTCCTCGCCGCCGGAGACCCCGGCGCCGACGAAGTGCAGCCCGCGGTCCTTCAACGCCCGGTCGCGGCGCCGGGTGTCCTCGAAGTGGGCGTTGCCGCCGTCGACGACGATGTCGCCCTCCTCGAGCAGCGGCACCAGCTCGTCGATCACCGCGTCGGTGGCCGGGCCGGCCTTGACCATGATCACGACGCGCCGCGGCCGCTTGAGCGCGGCCACGAACTCCGCGAGGCCGTGGCTGGCCACGAAGTCGCCGTCGTGCCCGTGCTCGGCCACCAGGTCGTCGACCCGGGCGGGGCTGCGGTTGTGCAGGGCGACGACGTGGCCGCGGCTGGCGAAGTTGCGCGCCAGGTTGCGCCCCATCACCGCCAGGCCGGTGACGCCGATGTCGGCGCGCGCGCCGGCGGGACCTGTGGTGGTGGTCATGACCCGATCTTGCCGACCCGGGGCACCCCGGCGCCAGGCAGGGGTGCCCCGGCGGTGCGCCGCGGCCCGCAGCGCCCGCCCCCGGACGGGTGAGCGGACCGCCCGGGGCTCAGCGCGGCGGGCGCGGGTGCCGAGACCCGGGGGTGCGCATCAGCGGAGCCGGGCGGTGAGCACCGGGGGACTCGTGTGGGCCCTGGGGGCCGCGGCCGCCGCCGTGGTGGTGCTCCGCGCGCTCCGCCGCAGCGAGGAGCGCCAGGTCTGGGTGCCCGCCGCGGTCGGCGCCGTCCTGCTGTGCGCCGCCCACCGCCCGGGGTCGACCGGCTCCGCGGCCCTGGTGACGGCCGTGGCCGCGACGGCGGCGCTCGCGACGGCCCAGATGGCGCTGATGCGGCTGCGGCTGCGCAACTCGCGGCGGCGCGGGTGGGTCGACCTGGCCGGCGGCGCGCTGCTGGCGCCGGCGGTCCTCTTCTCGCTGGCCCTGGAGCCGCTGCTCGCGGCGACGTCGCTGAGCACCCCCGAGGCCCTGCTCGCCCTCACCCGGCCCTCGCTGAGCTTCATGGTGGGCCAGTTCGCGATCACCGGCACGCTGCTGGCCCGCGGCCACCGCGACCGGCGGATGCTCCTGGTCGTCGCCGCGCTGTCGGTGGCGACCGCACTCGACCAGGCCGACCTGCTGGCCCTGCTCGCGCCCGGCCTCGTCCCGGAGGGCGCGACCGGGTGGACCGGCCCGCTGCGCGCCGCCGCCCTGGTGCTCCTGGCCCTGGCTGCCCGCGCGCCCGCGCCGCGGACCACCGTCGTCGACGAGGACGCGCACGCGGTGATGATCGGCCCGGCCCTGTTCGTCGGCCTCGCCGCGGCCATCCTCGGCGCCGACCACGTCGTCGGCCTGCCCTCGGCCGCCGTGGCCCTGGCCCTGGCCGGGATCGCGCTGCAGGTGGTGAGCATCCTGCTGGTCTACGCCGAGATCACGTCCCTGAACGTCAGCCGCCGCCAGGCGATGACCGACGACCTCACCGGTCTGGGCAACCGCCGGGCCCTCACCGCCCGGCTGGCCGCGCCGGACGCCGCTCCGCTGGCGCTGGTGCTGGTCGACCTCGACCGGTTCAAGGCCGTCAACGACGCGCTCGGCCACGACGCGGGCGACGACCTGCTGCGCCAGGTCGCCGGGCGCCTGGCCCGGCACAGCCCGCCCGGCGAGCTGGTGGTGCGCCAGGGCGGCGACGAGTTCGCCCTCGTCCTGCCCGGGGCCGGCGCCGGGGCGGCCGCGGCGCGGGCCACCGGGCTGCTCGCGCAGCTGGTCGAGCCGTTCGACCTGCGCGGGCGCTCGGTGAGCGTGGCGGCCAGCCTCGGCGTCGCGGCGGCCCCCGAGCACGCGGCCGACGCCGAGGAGCTGCTGCGGCGCGCGGACGGCGC
>CADCUY010000472.1 GCA_902806005.1 uncultured Quadrisphaera sp.
GACCCGGGGGAGCGGTGAGCCCCGCGCCGCCCGTCGACGTCCCGCTCGACTAGCGCATCGACGCGCTGGAGCGCGCCCTGCGGCTCGGCGGCGACCGCCTCGAGCCCGACGACGCCGAGCGCGCCGCCGCGGTGGTGCGCCGGGGCCGCGAGCGCGCCGAGGTGGGCGGCCCCGCGGGCTCGTCCACCGTGATCGCCCTGGCCGGGGCCACCGGCAGCGGCAAGTCGAGCCTGTTCAACGCCTTCGCCGGCCTGGCCGTCAGCGAGGTGGGCGCCCGCCGGCCCACGACGTCCGTGCCCTCGGCGGTGGTCTGGGGCGAGGTGCCCGACCGGCTGCTCGACTGGCTGGAGGTGCCGCGCCGCCACCGCACCCAGCGCGAGAGCGCCCTGGACGCCCACGACGAGGACCCCCTGCACGGCCTGGTGCTGCTCGACCTGCCCGACCACGACTCCACCGAGGTGGCCAACCGGCTCCAGGTCGACCGGCTCGTGGGGCTGGTCGACCTGCTGGTCTTCGTCGTCGACCCGCAGAAGTACGCCGACGACGCCCTGCACACCGGCTACCTGCGCCCGCTGGTGGGCCACCAGGAGCTGCTGCTGGTGGTGCTGAACCAGGTCGACCGCCTCGACGAGGCCTCCGCGCGGGCCTGCGAGGCCGACCTGCGCCGCCTGCTCGACGCCGACGGCCTCGACCGGGTGCACGTGGTGCGCACCTCGGCCCGCACGGGGGCGGGCGTGGCCGACCTGCGCGAGATCGTCGCCGGCGCGGTGGCCGCGAAGTCGGCGTCCGTGCGGCGCACCGAGGCGGACGTGGAGGTCGCGGCCCAGGCACTGGCGCGGTCGGTGGCCGCCACCGAGCCCGAGCTCGACCGCCTCGACGGCGCGGAGCAGCTGGTCGACGTCCTCGCGGTGGCCGCGGGGGTGCCCACGGTCCTCGACGCCGTGCACACCCAGGAGCTGCGGCGCGGGCGGCGCACCACCGGCTGGCCCCCCACCCGCTGGGTGGGGCGGTGGCGCCCCGACGCCCTGGCGCGCCTGCACCTGGGCGGGCCGGGGGCCCGCACCGGGCGCG
>CADCUY010000473.1 GCA_902806005.1 uncultured Quadrisphaera sp.
CTGGGGCTGTTCTCCGGGGCCTCGCAGTTCGAGTCCCCCACCGGCGGCATCTCGGCCGCCGCCGTGATCGTCACCATCCCGGTGATCATCCTCGTCCTGCTCTTCCAGCGGCGCATCGTCGCCGGCCTGACCAACGGCGCCGTCAAGGGCTGATCAGCCCCCCGGCTCGACTCTCAAGGAGAACCCTGCGATGGCCGCCATCGACATGAAGAACATCATCAAGAAGTACGGCGACGGCTTCCCGGCCGTCAACGACGTCAGCCTCGACATCGCCGACGGCGAGTTCATGATCCTCGTCGGTCCGTCCGGCTGCGGGAAGTCGACGCTCCTGCGCATGATCGTCGGGCTCGAGGACATCTCGGGCGGCGACATGCTCATCGGCGGGCAGCGGGTGAACGACAAGGCCCCCCGCGACCGCAACCTGTCGATGGTCTTCCAGAACTACGCGCTGTACCCGCACCTGAGCGTCTTCGAGAACATCGCCTTCCCGCTGCGCCTGCACAAGATGCCCGACGAGGAGGTGCGCCGGCGGGTGACGGAGGCGGCCGACGTGCTCGAGCTGCACGAGCACCTCGAGCGCAAGCCCGCGAACCTCTCCGGCGGCCAGCGCCAGCGGGTGGCGATGGGCCGCGCCATCGTGCGTGAGGCCGAGGCCTTCCTCTTCGACGAGCCGCTGTCCAACCTCGACGCGAAGCTGCGCGGACAGATGCGCACCGAGATCGCCCGACTCCAGCGTCGGCTGGGCATCACGACCGTGTACGTCACCCACGACCAGACGGAGGCGATGACCCTCGGCGACCGGGTCTGCGTGCTCCGCAAGGGCGTCATCCAGCAGGTCGCCTCACCGAGGGAGCTGTACGAGCAGCCGGCGAACCTCTTCGTCGCCGGCTTCATCGGCTCGCCGCCGATGAACTTCCTCCCCGCGAGCGTGGAGGGCTCCCGGCTGGTCACCCCGTTCGGCCCGATCGAGCTCGACGGGCGGCGGGCGGCCGCGGTTGCGGGCCACGACCTCCTCCTGGTCGGCATCCGCCCGGAGTACTTCGAGGACGCCTCGCTGGTCGACGACGCCAAGCGCCACCTCGGGTCGACCTTCAGGGCCCACGTCGACGTCACGGAGTGGCTCGGCGACTCGCAGTACGCCTACATCCCGTACGACGCACCGGAGCAGGTGACGGCCCAGCTGCGCGAGCTCTCCCGCGAGCTGGACAGCGAGGCGCTGCGCACGCAGGCGATCGTCTCCATCGACGCGACCAGCCGGATCCGCGAGGGCCGCGAGGCCGAGTTCTGGCTGGACAGCCGCAAGGTCCACGTCTTCGACCCCGGCACGGGCGCGAACCTCACCCGCGACGACGACGCGGGCGCCGAGCTCACCCGGCTCGCGGCCGAGGACCGCGCCGAGCAGGTGCAGGAGGCCCAGGCAACCCGGGCGACCGTGGGCGGCGGGAGCGTGCGCACGGCCTGAGCGGCTCCCGGCGGCGCACCGCCTCGCCGCGAGGCGCCGCCGGGTGCAGGGTTGGCCCGTGAGCCAGACCCTCTACCTCACCTCGACCGAGCCCGACGCCGGCAAGACCGTGGTGGCCCTGGGGGTCCTCGACCTCCTCGCGCGCTCGGTGCGGCGCCCCGTGGTCTTCCGGCCCATCGTGGCCGACCCCGCGGCGCCCGACCCGCTCGTGGAGCTGCTCCGCGAGCGCTACGCCGCCGACGGCACGGACCACGGCACCGGGGCCGGCCCGGGTGCGGCCGACGCCACCGGGCTCACCTGGGAGCAGGCCAGCGCCCTGGTCGACGTCGTCGACGGCGGCCAGGACCCCCGCCGGCTGGTCGCGGCGCTGGTGCAGCAGGTCGACCGGCTGCGGGCCGACGCCGACTTCGTGCTCGTCGTCGGCACCGACTTCACGGGGCCCTCGCCGGCCACCGAGCTCGACCTCAACGCCCGGCTCGCGGTGAACCTCGGCGCCCCGGTGCTCACGGTGCTCTCCGGTCGCGGCAAGGACGTCGGCGCCGTCGCCGCGGGCGCCCGCGAGGCCCACGCGGTGCTCACCGCCGCGGGCTGCACCCACGTGGCCACCGTCGTCAACCGCGCGGAGCCCGACCGTGCCGGCGAGGTCGCGGCCCGGCTGCGCGCCGAGGCCGAGGAGCCGGTGTACGTGCTGCCGGAGATGCCCGTGCTCTCGGCGCTGACCGTGGACGAGGTCATCACCGCCCTCGACGGCACCGTGGTCACCGGCTCGGGCCCGCGGCTCTCCCAGGAGGTGGCCGGCTACCTGGTGGGCGCCGGGTACCTGCAGACCGTGCTGCCGCTGCTGGGCGACGGCACCCTCGTGGTCACCCACGGCGACCGGATCGACCTCGCGGTGGGCGTCGCCGCCGCCGCGCTCAGCCCCGACCTGCCGACGCCGGCGGGCGTGGTGCTCACCCTCGGCGCCACCCCCGACGCGCTGGAGGTCAAGCTGCTGGAGCCCAGCGGGGTGCCGGTGGTCTCCACCCCGCACAGCACCTACGCGACGATGCACCTGCTCGAGGGCCTGCACGGGCAGCTGCGGCCCTCCAGCGCCCGCAAGGTCAGCGCCGCCCGCGGCGCGTTCTCGGCCGGCGTCGACGTCGACGAGCTGCACGACCGCATCCGCCTGGCGGCCACCGACGCGGTGACGCCGGCGATGTTCAACGCCCGCCTGCTCGCCCGGGCCCGCAGCGCCCGGCGCACGGTGGTGCTGCCCGAGAGCGGCGACGAGCGGGTGCTGCGGGCCACCGAGGAGCTGGTCAACCTCGACATCGCCGACCTGGTGCTCCTCGGCGACCCCGACGAGGTGGCGGGGCGCGCCCACCAGCTCGGCGTCGACCTCGGCGTCGCCCGCGTGGTCGACCCGGCGACCTCCGGGCTGCGCGAGGAGCTCGCCGAGCACTACGCGAGGGCCCGCGCCCACAAGGGCGTCACCTACGAGGCGGCCCTGGAGACCGTGGGCGACCCCACCTACTTCGGCACCCTGATGGTCGCCACCGGCCACGCCGACGGCATGGTCTCGGGCGCCACCCACACCACCGCGGCCACCATCCGCCCGGCGCTGGAGGTCATCCGCACCGCGCCCGGGGTCTCCAAGGTCTCCGGGGCCTTCCTCATGTGCCTGCGCGACCACGTGCTGGTCTTCGCCGACTGCGCGGTCAACCTCGACCCCACCGCCGAGGAGCTCGCCGAGATCGCCGTGACCACGGCCGCGACGGCCAGCGCGTTCGGCGTCGACCCGCGGGTCGCGATGGTCTCGTACTCCACGGGCACCTCCGGGGCGGGCGTCGACGTCGACAAGGTGCGCTCGGCGACCGAGCTGGTCGCGGCCCGCCGGCCCGACCTGCCGCTGGCCGGCCCGATCCAGTACGACGCGGCCGTCGACCCCGCCACCGGCCGCGCGAAGCTGCCGGACAACCCCGTCGCCGGGCGGGCCACGGTGCTGGTCTTCCCCGACCTGAACACGGGCAACACCACGTACAAGGCGGTGCAGCGCTCGGCGGGCGCGGTCGCCGTCGGGCCGGTGCTCCAGGGCCTGCGCCGGCCGGTGAACGACCTCTCCCGCGGGTGCACGGTGGCCGACATCGTCTCGACCGTGGCGATCACCGCCGTCCAGGCCCAGGCGCACGAGCCGGCCCGCGAGCTGGCCGGAGCGGCCCGGTGAGCGCCGCGGGCGCTGCGGGCACGGTGCTCGTCGTCAACGCCGGGTCGTCGTCGCTGAAGTACCAGCTCCGCTCGGCGACCGCCGGGGCGGGCGCGGACGGCGCGGGGGAGGTGCTGGCGAAGGGCACCGTCGAGGAGCTCGGCGGCGCCGGCGGCGGGCACGACCAGGCGCTGTCCCGGGTGCTCGACGAGATCGGCGCGGCGCGGCCCGGAGCGCTGGAGGGCCTGGTCGCCGTCGGCCACCGGGTCGTGCACGGCGGCACCCGGTTCACCGGGCCGACCCTGGTCGACGACGCGGCGGAGCGGGGCATCGAGGAGCTGGCGGCGCTCGCGCCCCTGCACAACCCGCCGCAGCTGGCGGCGATCCGGGCGCTGCGCGCCCGCCTGCCCGCGGTGCCGCAGGTGGCCGTCTTCGACACGGCCTTCCACGCCACCATCCCCGAGGTCGCGGCCACCTACGCCCTGCCCGCCGACCTGGCGCAGCGCTACGGGGTGCGCCGGTACGGCTTCCACGGCACCTCCCACCGCTACGTCACCCGCCGGGCCGCCGAGCTGCTGGGCACCCCGCTCGACCGGGTCCGGCTGGTCACGTGCCACGTCGGCAACGGCGTCTCGGTGACCGCGGTGCAGGACGGGCGCAGCGTCGACACCTCGATGGGGCTCACCCCCTTGGAGGGCGCCGTGATGGGCACCCGCAGCGGCGACCTCGACCCCGCGGTCGTCTTCTACCTCGGCCGGCGCGCCGGGCTCGACCTCGACGCCCTCGACGACCTGCTCAACCAGCGCAGCGGGCTGCGGGGCCTCACCGGGGAGTCCGACCTGCGCGCCGTCCACGCCCTGGCCGAGGGCGACGACGAGCGGGCCGCGGCCGCCGCGCGCCTCGGCCTGGCGGTCTACGCCTACCGGCTGCGCAAGTACGTCGCCGCGTACCTCGGCGTGGTGCCCGGCGTCCAGGCCGTCGTCTTCACCGGCGGGGTGGGGGAGAAGGACCCGGAGGTGCGCGAGGCGGTCACCGCGCCGCTGGCCCACCTCGGGGTCGGCACCAGCGTGCGGGTGATGGTCGTGCCCACCGACGAGGAGGCCGAGATCGCCGGCCAGGCCCTCGAGGTGGCCGGAGCCCGGTGAGGGAGGCTCGGTGAGGCGGGGCCCGGTGGGGCGGCTCTC
>CADCUY010000474.1 GCA_902806005.1 uncultured Quadrisphaera sp.
GGGCGCAGCGGCCCGGGGCGCGCGGCCGGCCCGGCGGGCCCGTCCGGGGCCCACACCCCGGGGCCCGACCCCCCGGCGGCCACGAGCAGCCGGGCGTCGAGGTGGTCCAGCAGCCCCGCGGCGGCGGGCCCGGGAGGGGCCACGGCCAGGGTCAGGCCCTCCCACAGGGCGGCGACCAGGACCTGCACGAAGGCCGCGGAGGGCGGCAGGGCCAGGACCGCGCGGTCGCCGCGGGCCAGGCCGGCGGCGCGGAAGGCGGAGACCCAGCGGCGCGACCCGGCCCACAGCGACGCCGCGGGGACGACGTCGCCGTCCGCGACGAGCAGCGGCGTCGGCCGCTCCCGCAGCGCGGCGGCCAGCCGCGGCCGCCAGCCGCCGCTCACGTCCAGCCCGGGCTCACTTCTTCTCGACGAGGATCCAGTGGCCGCCGCCGGCGGCGTGGTGCAGGTGGATCCGCACCGGCGTGGGCGTCATCCGGTAGCTGAAGGTGTAGACGAAGGCGAGGCTGTACGCGCCGGCCGCCACACCCCGCTTGAAGCTGCCGTAGAAGACCGCGTTGTTCGTGCACGGCGCGACCTCGGTGTAGAAGTTCCGGCCGATCGCCTCGGACGGCGCGACGCCGGCCAGCTGGCTCTCGTAGCGGTTGTACTCCGTGACGACCCCGGCGGCGTCGGTGCGCACCGCCCCGAAGGGCAGGGCGTCCAGCTCGAGGCGGGTCTGGGCGTCCAGCCGGGCCAGCAGCGCCGGGCGGGCGAAGCTCGTGGCCGCCATCCGGGTGCCCTGCTCCCAGACGCTGTCGGCGAGTGCGGTGCTCATCGTGGTGCGCTCCAGGCTCAGGCGGTGGTGCGGGTGTGGGTGAGGGTCCGCGACTCGGTGGTGGTCTCGGTGCGGGTGCCCTCGGGAGTGGTCTGCGTCGTGGTGGTCTCGGTGGTGGTCGTCTCCGTGGTGCTGGTGGTCGCCGGCGCGCGCTCGCGCAGCGCGCTGACGTGGGCCACGAGGTCGTCCGCGGAGGAGACGCCGAGCTGCTGCTGCAGCAGCTCCTTCTCGGCGTACAGCGCCTCGACCTGCGCGACGAGGCTCGCGTCGGGCTCCGTGTCGCGGGCGGCGGGCCGCGCCCCGGCGCGCAGGCCGGCGACCAGGGCCACGAGCTCGTCGGCGTCGGCCGTGCCCAGCTCGGCCACGAGCCGGGCCCGCTCGGCGTAGAGGCTGACGAGCTGGCCCTCGAGGCTGCCGGGGTCGGGGGCCTCGGTGCTGCTGGTCGGCGCGCGCCCGCGCTGCACCTCGACGCTCATGCCGCCCTCCCCGCGCGGCCGCTCGGCCGCCTCCCCGGCCATCCTCGCCGCCGGGGCGGTGGCACGCGGGGATTCCGCGGATCCGGGCGCGCCGCGGCGCCTCAGCCGGGGACGTGCCCGCTCGCGCGGGTGTGCTCGAAGATCAGCGACGTCTGCGTCCGCGCCACGTCGGGGTCGGTGTTCAGCTGCTCGGCGACGAACCGGCGCAGCGCGTCGGTGCCCGGGGTGGCCACGTGCACGAGGAAGTCGTCGGCGCCGGCGACGAAGTAGACGTCGAGCACCTCGGGCAGCGCTGCGAGGCGGCGCACCATCTGCGCGAGGTGCGCCCGGGCGTGCGCCTGCAGCCCGACGGCGATCATCGCCTGCAGGTCGTGGCCCAGGGCGGCCGGGTCGACGTCGGCGTGGAAGCCCCGGATCACCCCGCGCTCGCACAGCGAGCGCACCCGGGCCAGGCACGTCGACGGCGCGACGCCCACCGCGGCGGCCAGCGCGTTGTTGGGCGTGCGGGCCTCGGCGGCCAGGACGCGCAGGATCGCCCGGTCGACGTCGTCCAGGGCCGTCGGAGCGGACCGAACATCCTGCGGCCGACCCGACCGATCGACGTCCCGCGCCGTACGGATGCTCGTCATGGGGGCAGCGTACCGAAGGTCCTGCGGCGCCCTTGCCGACCGGGCGCAGGATCTTCACCATGGGGCCATGCGCATCGGCGTCCCTCGCGAGGTCAAGAACAACGAGCACCGCGTGGCCCTCACGCCGTCGGGGGTGCACGAGCTCGTCGGGCTCGGCCACGAGGTGGTCGTCGAGGCGGGGGCCGGGGAGGGCAGCGCCATCCCCGACGCCGACCTGGCCGGGGCCGGCGCCGCGGTGCTGCCCACCGCGGACGAGGTGTGGGACGCCGCCGACCTCGTGCTCAAGGTCAAGGAGCCCGTGGCGGCCGAGCGCCACCGCCTGCGCCGCGGCCAGGTGGTCTTCACCTACCTCCACCTGGCGGCCGACCCCGACGGCACCCGGGCGCTGCTGGACTCCGGCGCCACCGCGATCGCCTACGAGACCGTGCAGCTGCCCGACGGCTCGCTGCCCCTGCTGGCCCCGATGTCGGAGGTGGCCGGCCGGCTCGCTCCGCAGGCCGGCGCCCACCACCTGCTGCGCGCCGGCGGGGGGCGGGGCGTGCTGCTCGGCGGGGTGCCCGGGGTGCGGCCGGCCAGCGTGGTGGTGATCGGCGCCGGCGTCTCCGGGCGCGGCGCCGCGCGGATCGCGGCCGGGCTCGGGGCCGACGTCACCGTGCTCGACCTCAGCCTGCCGCGGCTGCGCGAGGTGGACGACCTGTTCGGCGGGCGGGTGCGCACCGTGGTCTCCAACGCCCTCGAGCTCGACCGCGCGGTGACCGGCGCCGACCTGGTCATCGGCGCCGTCCTCGTGCCCGGGGCGCGCGCCCCGAAGCTGGTGACCGACGAGATGGTCTCGCGGATGCGCCCGGGCTCGGTGCTCGTCGACATCGCCATCGACCAGGGCGGGTGCTTCGAGAGCTCCCGCCCGACCACCCACGACGAGCCGACCTTCACCGTGCACGGCTCGGTGCTGTACTGCGTGGCCAACATGCCCGGCGCGGTGCCCCACACCTCCACCCACGCGCTGACCGGGGCCACGCTGCCGTACGTGGTGCGCCTGGCCGAGCGCGGCTGGCGCGAGGCCGTGCGCGGCGCCGACCCCCTCGCCACGAGCCTGGCCCACGGTCTGAGCACCCACGACGGCGCGCTGCTCTCGGAGGCCGTCGGCCGGGCCCACGGGCTGCCCGTCACCGACCCGGCGGCGCTGGTCGCCTGACCGGACGGCGCGGCGGTGGCGCGCGGAGTCCGGCGGGTCCACCATGCACCGTGGGCGGGGCGCAGGTGGTCGAGCGCTCCCCGGCGGCGGTCCGCTCCGCGCGCAGCCCGGCCCTGGTGCCCGCCGTGCTGCTGGCGGCGTCCGGGGTCGTCTCCTTCGGCCTCGAGGAGCGCGCCGCCGGCTACGGCCTGCTCGCCGCGAGCCTGGTGGCCGCCGCGGTGCTGCACCGCCCCGTGCTGCGCGACCTGGCGCTGATCGCCTTCGGGCTGGTGGTGATGAGCCTGCAGCCGGTGACCACCGACATCAGCTGGCCGCACATGCTCACCATGGGCACGGCGATGGTCGCGGCGGTCGCGGTGCCGTACCTGGTCTCGCGCTTCGTGCTCGGCGACCACGCCATCCGGTTCCCGGTGGCGACCGGCCGCCGGTGGACCCGGTTCGAGTGGGGCTGGCTGGTGCTCGTGGTCGCCCTCGGCTACCTCCTGCTGCCCTTCTACATGATCAGCACGGGCGTCTACCGCAACTGGCCGGCCGTCTCCGGGGCGGCCGAGGTCGGGCGGCTGTTCCTCGGCACCAACGCCCTGGGCATCTGGGACGAGCTGTTCTTCGTCTGCACCTGCTTCGTGCTGCTGCGCCGCCACCTGCCCGAGTGGCAGGCCAACCTGCTGCAGGCGGTGCTGTTCACCTCGTTCCTGCACGAGCTGGGCTTCACCAGCTGGGGCCCGCTGATGATCTTCCCGTTCGCCCTGGTGCAGGGCTGGACCTTCGCCCGCACCCGCTCGCTCAGCTACGTCGTCGCCGTGCACCTGACCTTCGACCTGGTGCTGTTCGGGGTGCTGCTGCACGCCCACCAGCGCAGCTGGGTCGACGTCTTCCTGGTCTGACTCAGTCGACGTGCGCCGAGGCCGGCACGGTGAGGAAGTCGACGAACTCCTCGCCGAGCGCGACCTCGAGCAGCAGCGCGGCCGCGGTCCGGCACCGCTGCGCCACCTCCGCGGAGCCCGCGGCGGCCGGCTCGGCGAGCACCGCGGCCAGCACCTGCGCCACCAGGTCGCGCACCAGGGGGTCGGTGACCACGGCGCCCTCCGCGGTGGTGGTGCCCGTGCGCACCCACTGCCACAGCTGCGAGCGCGCGATCTCCGCGGTGGCCGCGTCCTCCATCAGCCCGTGGATGGCCACCGCCCCCGAGCCGCCCAGCCAGGCGGTCAGGTAGCGCAGCGCCACGTCGACGTTCGAGCGCACCCCGGCGAGCGTCACCGCGCCCGGGAGCCCGGAGAGGTCGAGGAGAGCGTCGACGCCGGGGAGCGCCTCGCCCTCGCCGTCGGCGGCCCGGTGCAGCTGGTTCGGCCGGTCGCCCAGCACCCGGTCGAAGACCTGCCGGCAGACGGGCACGAGGTCGGGGTGGGCCACCCAGGAGCCGTCGAAGCCCTCGGCGGCCTCGCGCTCCTTGTCGGCCCGCACCGTCGCCAGGGCCCGCTCGGTGGCCGCGGGGTCGCGGCGCTGCGGCACCAGCGCCGCCATCCCGCCCATCGCGACCGCGCCGCGGCGGTGGCAGACGTCGACCAGGCGCCGGGTGTAGGCCCGCATGAACGGCGCCGTCATCGTCACCGCTGCGCGGTCGGGCAGCACGAAGGCCGGGCCGGCGTCGCGGAAGGTCTTGATGATGCTGAACAGGTAGTCCCACCGCCCGGCGTTCAGGCCGCTGGCGTGCTCGCGCAGCTCGTAGAGGATCTCCTCCATCTCGAAGGCCGCGGTGATCGTCTCGATCAGCACGGTGGCGCGGATGCTGCCGTGCGCCAGCCCGAGCGCGGTCTCGACGTGGGTGAAGACCTGGTCCCACAGGCGCGCCTCGAGGTGGCTCTCCAGCTTGGGCAGGTAGTAGTAGGGGCCGGAGCCGCGGGCCAGCAGCTGCGCGGCGTTGTGCGCGGCGTGCAGCCCGACGTCGGCCAGCGCCGCCGCCACGGGCGCGCCGTCGACGAGCAGGTGCCGCTCCTCCAGGTGCCAGCCCCGGGGGCGGACGACGACGACGGTGGCCCGGCCCTCCGGCCCGCCGCCGGGGAGCGTGCTGGCCGGCCGGACGGCGTAGTGCCGCCCGTCGGGGGCGTCGTGGGTGAGGGTGCCGCGGGTGACCGCGCGCAGGGTGCGCTGGCCGCCGACCACGTTCGCCCAGTGCGGGGTGTTGGCGTCCTCGAGGTCGGCCAGCCACACCCGGGCCCCGGCGTTCAGGGCGTTGACCGCCATCTTCGGGTCGGTGGGCCCGGTGATCTCCACCCTCCGGTCGGCGAGGTCGGGCGGGGCGGGGGCCACCCGCCAGGTGGGGTCGTCGCGCACGTGCGCGGTCTCGGCCAGCAGCCCCAGCCGGCCGGTCCGGCGCACCTGCTCGCGACGGGCCGCCCGGGCGGCCAGCAGCTGGGTGCGCACCGGGCCGAACCGGCGCTGCAGGTCGGCGACCAGCGCCAGGGCCAGCGCGGTGAGCACCTCCTCGGCGCCGTCGACCTCGGGTCCGCTCACGACGACGTCCGGCACGGGACCATCCTCGTCGGCGCCCGTGCGCCGGCCCGCGCCGGGCCCCCCACCCGCCGGGGAGCCCTGTTCAGGGAGTCTGTGAGGGTCTGCCCGGGGCCACGGGCCTGGCGCGTCGTCTGCGCGTTGACCTGACTGGGCAGTCACCGCTGGTTACGGTGAGCGCATGGGTCGACGGGTGCAGCGCCGCGGGCAGCAGCGCCGCGTCCTGGGCCTCGCGCACCCCGCCGAGGGCGTCGCCCTGGGCGTCGCGGGCCTGCTCGTGGCCTCCACCCTGTACTCGGCGCTGCTGTCCTCCGGCGGCAGCCCGCGCCCCCTGCCGAGCACCGCGACGCCGACCAGCTCGGTCAGCGTCGACTCCGACGAGGTGGCGGGCTACGCGCTGCCCCTGCTGCGCCGCCAGCCCACCCCGCAGGCGCCGGCGGGGTCGGGCGTCCTGGCCCCCGCCACCACCGCGGCGCCGAGCGAGGAGCAGAGCGTCGCGCCGGAGGCGCCCGCGCCCACCGACAGCGCCCCGGTCGAGCAGCCCCGCGCCGACGAGGAGCCGACGACCCGCGAGCCGGGGGCCTCCGAGCAGGAGGCGCCGACGGACGGTGGGTCGCCGAGCACCGACTCCACGACCACCACCGCCCCCGAGACGCCGGCCCCGGAGCCGCCGTCGGAGCCCACCGGACCGCCTGAGGAGCCGGCGGACGACGCTGCCGGCGAGGCTGGTGCCAGCGACGCCGCCGCGGCCACCGGTCCCGGCGACGGCGGCGGCCCCACCGACTCGGCGGCGGCCCCCGGCGAGGTTCCGGGCGCCGTCGCGCCGCAGGCCGTCGAGCCCACCGCCGAGGTCCTGGCCGACGGCCCGCCGACCGACGAGAGCGCCGCGGAGCTCTCGGCCAGCTGAGCCGGGCGCGGGCCTCAGCCCGCCGCGCGCTCCGCGGCCAGCACCGCGGCGCCGACGATGCCGGCCTGGTTCTGCAGGGCCGCGGGCACCACCGGGGTGCGCAGCTCCAGCAGGGGCAGGAACCGCTCGTGCTTCTTCGACACCCCGCCGCCGATGACGATCAGGTCGGGCCACAGCAGGGCCTCCAGGGCCCCGAAGTAGGCGTCCAGCCGCTTGGCCCAGTGCTTCCAGCTGAGGTCCTCGCGCTCGCGCGCGGCGTCGGAGGCCCGCGTCTCCGCGTCGTGGCCGCCGACCTCGAGGTGGCCGAGCTCGCTGTTGGGCACCAGCACCCCGTCGACCAGCAGCGCCGTCCCGATGCCGGTGCCCAGGGTGGCCACCAGGACGACGCCGGCGACGTCGCGGGCCGCCCCGAAGCGGGCCTCGGCGACGCCGGCGGCGTCCGCGTCGTTGACCACGTGCACGTCGTGCCCCGTCGCCCGGCCCAGCAGGGCGGCCACGTCGGTGCCCACCCAGGCCGGGTCGACGTTCGCGGCGGTGCGGGCCACGCCGTGCTGGATGACGGCGGGGAAGGTGACCCCGAGCGGGGTGCGGTCGCCCTCGCCGTCCTCGGGCAGGTCGGCGACCAGGACCCGCGCCAGCCCGGCGACCACGGCGGCGACCGCGTCGGGGGTCGACGGCTGCGGCGTGGGCTCGCGGCGCCGCTCGGCGAGCAGCTGGCCGGCCACGAGGTCGACCGGGGCGCCCTTGATGCCGCTGCCGCCGATGTCGATGCCCAGGCCCGCACCCGCCCCGGCCCGCGCCCGCGCGGCGGTGCTCGCGGCCGCTGCGGTCGGCGGCGCCGCTCCCGGCGCGCTCATCCCTGCCCCATGGCGCGCACCGTAGCGGCGTCGCTCCGCCGCCACCACGTCAGGGCAGCGTCAGCACCTCGGCGCCGGTGTCGGTGACCAGCAGGGTGTGCTCGAACTGCGCGGTGCGCCGGCGGTCGCGGGTCAGCACCGTCCACCCGTCGTCCCACATGTCCCAGGCGGTGCTCCCCAGGGTGATCATCGGCTCGACGGTGAAGGTCATGCCCGGCTCGATGACGTCGGCGTGCTCGGGGGCGGCGTCGTAGTGGGGGATGACCAGGCCGGAGTGGAAGGAGGTGCTGATCCCGTGGCCGGTGAACTCGGCCACCGAGCCGTACCCGAAGCGGCGGGCGTAGGTCTCGATCACCCGGCCGACCACGTTGACCTGGCGGCCGGGGCGGACGGCGGCGATGCCCCGCTCGAGGCACTCGCGGGCGACCCGCACCAGCTGCGCCGACTCGGCGTCGACCTCGCCGACGCAGAAGGTCGCGTTCGTGTCGCCGTGCACGCCCACGCCGTCGACGACGAGGTAGGCCGTGACGTCGACGTTGACGATGTCGCCCTCGACCAGCGCGGTGGAGTCGGGGATGCCGTGGCAGACCACCTCGTTGACCGAGGTGCACAGCGACTTCGAGAACCCCTTGTAGCCCAGGGTCGACGGGTAGGCGCCCGCGGCCAGGAGGAACTCGTGGCCCACGCGGTCGAGCTCGTCGGTGGTGACGCCGGGCGCCACGGCCTCGCCGACCGCGGCCAGGGCCTGCGCCGCCACCCGGCACGCCACGCGCATCCGCTCGACCGTGGCCGGGTCGGTCACGTACCCGCCGCGGTGCGGGGCCGGGGCCGGGCGGTCGACGTACTCCGGGCGGGGGATCGAGGCCGGCACCTCGCGCCGGGGGCCCACGGCGCCGGGGGTCAGGGTGCCCAGGGGTGCGGTGACCAGCGGGGCGCGGTCCGAGGGGGTCAGGGTGCGGCCGGGCATGCGTCGATCCTAGGTCGGCGGCACGATGGCCGTGCCGCGCGCGCCCGCCCGCGGCGCAGCCGGCGAGAGGAGCAGGCCGTGGCCGACGACGACGGGTTCTGGTACGACCTCGCCACCGGCAGGGTCGACCAGGGCCACCAGAAGGGCGCGGCGCACCTGATGGGCCCCTACGCCAGCCGGGCCGAGGCCGAGCGGGCCCTGGAGACCGCGCGGGCGCGCACCGAGGCCTGGGACGCCGCCGAGGACGACTAGCGGCGCAGCTTGGCCACCACCTCGCGGCCGAAGACCTCCAGCCAGGTCTCCTGGTCGCGCCCGACGTTGTGCAGGTAGATCCGGTCGAACCCGAGGTCGACGAAGCGCTGGATCTGCGCGCGGTGCGCGTCGGGGTCCTCCGAGATGAGCAGCCGGCCGGCGAAGTCCTCGGGGCGCACCAGCTTCGCCATCGCCGCGAAGTCGGCGGGGGAGCGCACGTCGCCCTTGGGGAAGGCCATGCCGCCGTTGGGCCACTCCGTCATCGCGTCGGCCAGCGCCTGCTCGTACGTGGGGGCCCAGGCGGTGTGCAGCTGCAGCACCTTCGTCATCGCGTCCGGGTCCTTGCCCGCCTCGCGCGCGCCCTCGGCGAAGCGCTCGAAGAGCATCGCGATCTTCTCCACGGGCGCGCCCGGGGTGATCATGCCGTCGGCGACCTTCCCGGTGCGGCGGGCGTTGATCGGCCCGGCGGTGGCCACCAGCACCTCGGGGGCCTGCTCGGGCATCGTCCACAGCCGGGTCGACTCCATGGTGAAGTGCTGCCCCGCGTGCTTGACGTCCTTGCCGGCCAGCGAGCCGGCGAAGAGGCGCTTGATCAGGTCGACGGCCTCGAACAGCATCGCGCTGCGGGTGCCGGCCTCCGGCCAGTAGCCGCCGACCACGTGCTCGTTGAGCGCCTCCCCGGCGCCGACCCCGAGCCAGTAGCGGCCGGGGTACATCGCGGCCAGGGTCGCCGAGGCCTGCGCGACCACCGCCGGGTGGAACCGGAAGCTCGGGCTGGTGACCCCCGGGCCGAGGTCGCCGGTGGTGCGCTCGCCGAGCGCGGCGAGCACCGACCACACGAAGGAGGCCTGGCCCTGGGCCGGCACCCAGGGCGCGAAGTGGTCGGCGGCCATCGTGCCGGAGAAGCCGTGCTGCTCGGCCAGCGCGGCGTAGCGCACCGCGTCGGTGGGGGAGAACTGCTCCAGGGCCGCCGCGTAGCCGATGGTGAGGTCCGCCATGGCCGCGACGCTAGACCTCGGCGGTCACCGGCCGTCCAGCAGCACCTCCAGCACGCGGTCGGTGGCGCGGCCGTCCTCCAGGTGGCACCACCGCTGCTGGAAGGCGGCGTACCGGTCGGCGCAGCGCTCGCGGACGCCGTCGAGGTCGGCCAGGGCCTCGAGCACCTCCTCGGCGGTGGCGAGCACCGGCCCGGGGGCGTCGGCGACGGGGTCGAAGTAGAAGCCGCGCACCGCGTCGCGGTAGTGGTCGAGGTCGTAGGCGAAGAAGACCAGGGGCTTGCCGGTGACCGCGAAGTCGAACATCGTCGAGGAGTAGTCGGTGACCATGACGTCGGCGGCCAGGTACAGCTCGCGGATGTCGGGGTGGCGCGAGACGTCGCGCACCGCCGGCCCCGACAGCGGGGCCATCCGGTCGGTCATCATGTAGTGCAGGCGGGGCAGGAGGCACCAGTCCTCCCCGAGGGCGTCGGCGAACAGCTGCACGTCCAGGGCCAGGGCGATGTCGGGCCGGCCCTCGGCGAAGTGCTCCTGGTCGCGCCAGGTGGGGGTGTACAGCACGGCCGTGGTGCCCTCGGCCAGGCCCAGCTCGGCGCGCACCCGAGCGCGCACCTCGTCGCGCTCGGGGGAGAGCAGCAGGTCGTTGCGGGGGTAGCCGGTCTCGATCACCGGGCCGGTGAAGCGGAACGCCCCGCGCAGCCGCTCGGTGCTGGCGCGGTTCGGCGAGATCAGCCGGTCCCACCGCGCGACGTCGCGGTCCAGCCGGGCCAGCCGCCCCTCGGGGGCCCACAGCACGTCGTGGTGGATGCGCTTGAGCGGCGTGCCGTGCCAGGTCTGCAGGTACAGCGCCCCCGCGGGCTTGGCCCACTCCAGCTCGGTGTGGCTGTTCGCCACCACCGCGTCGGCGCGCTCCAGGGCCGCGACGGCCTCGGGCCCGTCGACCGGCACCGTGGGCACACCGGCGGGGAAGGCGCCGGCGTGGGCGGGGTCGGCCAGCCACACGTGCTCGTGGTCGCCGCCGTCCGCGACCAGCCGCTCGTACAGGGCGCGGGGGCTGTCGGAGTACCGGCCGGAGAAGGCGTTGTAGACGAAGCGCACCCGCGCATCGTGGCGGCGGGCGGCCGTGATCGCCCGCCGTCGTCAGCCGGGAGAGGTGGCCTGCTCCGGGTAGGTCTGCTCCGGGCCGGGGAAGGCGCCGGAGCGCACCTCCTCGCCGTAGGCGCGCGCGGCGTCGAGCAGCGTCCCGCGCAGGTCGGCGTAGGCCTTGGCCAGCCGCGGGGCGCGGGGCGTGAGCCCGGCCATGTCGGTCCACACCAGCACCTGCCCGTCGCAGCCGGTGCCGGCGCCGATGCCGATGGTGGGGATGGCCAGCTCCCGGGTCAGCCGCTGCGCCGTCGAGGGCGGCACCATCTCGAGGACGATCGCGAACGCGCCGGCCTCCTGCAGGGCGAGGGCGTCGGCGAGCATCGCCGCGGCGGCCTCCTCGCCGCGGCCCTGCACCCGGAAGCCGCCGAGCGCGTGCTCGGACTGCGGGGTGAAGCCCAGGTGCCCCATCACCGGGACGCCCGCGTCGACGAGCGCGCGCACCGAGGCCGCCACGGGGCGGCCGCCCTCGAGCTTGACCGCGTGCGCCTCGCCCTCCTTCATCAGCCGCACCGCCGTGGCCATCGCCTGCGCCGGGTCGGCCCCGTAGCTGCCGAACGGCAGGTCGGCCACCACCAGGGGGCGGCGCACCGCACCGGCCACCGCCCGGACGACGGGCAGCAGCTCCTCCAGGCGCACCCCCACGGTGGTGGGGTGGCCGAGGACGACGGTGCCGTAGGAGTCGCCGACGAGCAGGACGTCGGTGCCGGCCTCGTCGAAGACCGCGGCGACCAGCGCGTCGTAGGCGGTGAGCATGGTGATCGGGCGCGCCTGCTCCTTCATCTGGCGCAGGTGGTGCACGCGCACCCGCCGCGGCCCCGGAGCGGGCGGAGGGGCCGGCTGCTCGCTCATCGGGACTCGCTCTCGCGCCAGTGGCTGGTGATCGGCAGGCGGCGGTCGCGCCCGAACGCGACGCCGCTGATCTTGGTGCCCGGCGCGAACTGCCGGCGCTTCCACTCGGCCCGGTCGACCAGGGTCACCACCTCGTCGACGGTGGTGGCGGCGAAGCCGGCGTCCAGCAGCTCCGAGCGGCCCTGCGCCTGCACGACGTAGTGCTGGAGCACCTCGTCGAGCAGCTCGTAGGGCGGCAGGGTGTCCTGGTCGGTCTGCCCGGGGCGCAGCTCCGCCGACGGCACCTTGGAGATCGAGGCCTCGGGGATCGGCGGGGTCTGCCCGCGCCGCTCCGCCTCGGCGTTGCGCCACCGCGCGAGCTCCCAGACCAGCATCTTCGGCACGTCCTTGAGCGGGGCGAAGCCGCCGACCGAGTCGCCGTAGAGGGTGGAGTAGCCGACCGAGAGCTCGCTCTTGTTCGACGTGGCGAGCACCAGGTGCCCCTCGGAGTTGCTCAGCGCCATCAGGGTGGTGCCGCGCACGCGCGCCTGGAGGTTCTCCTCGGCGACCGGCGAGACCTCGAAGCCCGCCTTGAGGCCGTCGGTGAACGCGTCGACCATCGGCGCGATCGGGACGATCCGGTAGTCCAGGCCGGTGCGGCGGGCGAGGTCGTCGGCGTCGTCGCGGGAGTGCTCCGAGGAGTAGCTGGAGGGCAGCGAGATGCCCGTGACCGCCTGCGGCCCGAGGGCGTCGACGCCGAGGACGGCCACGACCGCGGAGTCGATGCCCCCCGAGAGGCCGAGGGCGACCCGGGAGAAGCCGTTCTTGCGCACGTAGCCGCGCAGCCCCGTCACCAGGGCCGTCCACACCTCCTCGGGCTCGCTCAGCGGCGTCGCCACCGGGCCGGGCCGGGGCGGGTAGGCGGGCACCGGGTCGTCGGAGACGGTGACCCGGACGACGCCGGGCACCTCGCGGGTGCCCTCGTCGCTGCGCTCGCGGGTCCCGGGCGCGGGCAGGTCGAGGTCGACCACGAGCAGCGCCTCGGCGAACAGCGGCGCCCGGGCCAGCACCTCGCCGTCCGGGGCGACGACCACGGAGTCGCCGTCGAAGACCAGGTCGTCCTGCCCGCCGACCGCGTTGAGGTAGGCCAGCGCGCACCCGGCCTCGGCGGCGCGGCGGTGCACCAGCTCGAGGCGGACGTCGTCCTTGTCGCGCTCGTAGGGCGAGCCGTTGACGACGAGCAGCAGCTGGGCGCCCGCGGCGCGGGTGGCGGCGACGGGGCCGCCGTCCTGCCACAGGTCCTCGCAGATCGCCAGGGCGACGTCGACCCCCGCGACGCGGACGACGGTCAGGTCGCGCCCGGGCACGAAGACCCGGAACTCGTCGAAGACCCCGTAGGTGGGCAGGTGGTGCTTGGCGTAGCGGGCCACGACCTCGCCGCGGTGCAGCACGGCGACGGCGTTCTGGGGCAGGCCCTTGGGCAGGGCGGAGCCCCCGCGCTCGTGCTGGCCGCCGAGCAGGTGCGCGGCGTCCAGCGCCGTCGGGTCGTCGACGCGGTCCAGGTAGCCGACGACCACCGGGAGGTCGCCGTGGCCGTCGGCGTCCAGGTCGCGGGCCAGCGCGGCGAGCGCGGCGCGGGAGGCGTCGACGAAGGAGGTGCGCAGCGCCAGGTCCTCGACGGGGTAGCCGGTGAGCACCATCTCGGGGAAGGCCACCAGGTGGGCGCCCTGCCCGGCGGCCTCGGCGGTGCGCGCCCGCACCAGCGCCGCGTTGCCGGCGAGGTCGCCCACGGTCGGGTCGACCTGGGCCAGGGCCAGTCGCAGCTGCGGCATGGCCCGAGGGTAGTGCGGAGGCCCCGGCGCCCCGCCTGCGGTGCGGGCGGGCACGGATCCTGCACGGCCGGTCCGACGCGCCGGCGACACGCCGGTGCGGGGTGGCGTCCAGCGGGCCGGGTGCAGGATCCGGCTCCGCCGGACGGCCGGCGGCACCCCGCTGGTGCTGCCGCCGCCGGTGCCCGCCGGGCGGCACCCGGGACGCGGTGAGCAGTGACACGATGAGCGGCATGGACAGGCAGCAGGAGTTCGTCCTCCGCTCGGTCGAGGAGCGCGACATCCGCTTCATCCGGCTCTGGTTCACCGACGTGCTCGGGATGCTGAAGTCGGTGGCGGTCGCCCCCGCCGAGCTCGAGGGGGCGTTCGCGGAGGGCATCGGCTTCGACGGCAGCGCCGTCGAGGGGCTCACCCGGGTCTCCGAGGCCGACATGCTGATGCGCCCGGACCCCACGACCTACCAGGTGCTGCCCTGGCGGGTCGACGCCCAGAGCGGCCAGGGCACGGCGCGGATGTTCTGCGACATCCTCACCCCGGAGGGGCAGCCGGCCCAGGCCGACTCCCGCCAGGTGCTCAAGCGGGTGCTCTCCAAGGCGGCCGACCAGGGGCTGACCTTCTACACGCACCCGGAGATCGAGTTCTACCTGCTCACCGACGACGGGTCGGCCACGGGCGAGCCGGTGCCGGTCGACACCGGCGGCTTCTTCGACCACGTGCACCGCGGCGCGGGCCAGGACTTCCGGCGCCGGGCCATCTCGCTGCTGGAGCAGATGGGGATCTCGGTGGAGTTCAGCCACCACGAGGGCGGGCCCGGCCAGAACGAGATCGACCTGCGCTACGCCGACGCCCTCTCCACCGCCGACAACATCATGACGTTCCGCACGATCATCAAGGAGGTCGCGCTCGAGCAGGGCATCTACGCCACGTTCATGCCCAAGCCGTTCGCCGACCACCCCGGCTCGGGGATGCACACCCACCTGTCGCTGTTCGAGGGCGACGCCAACGCCTTCCACGACCCGGCGGGCCAGTTCCAGCTGTCGAAGACCGCGCGGCACTTCGTCGCCGGGCTGCTGCGCCACGCCCCCGAGATCACCCTGGTGACGAACCAGTTCGTCAACTCCTACAAGCGGCTGTGGGGCGGCGGCGAGGCGCCCAGCTACGTCTCGTGGGGGCACAACAACCGGTCGGCGCTGGTGCGGGTGCCGCTGTACAAGCCGCACAAGGGCAACTCCGCGCGCGTGGAGTACCGCGCGCTGGACTCGTGCGCGAACCCCTACCTCGCCTTCGCGCTGCTGCTGGCGGCCGGCCTGAAGGGCATCGAGGAGGGCTACGAGGTGCCCGACGCGCTCGAGGACGACGTCATGCGCCTGACCCGCGCCGAGCGCCGGGCCTCGGGGCTGGAGCCGCTGCCGAGCAGCCTCGGGGCCGCGCTGCGCACCCTCGAGGAGTCGGAGCTGGTGGCCGAGACCCTCGGCGAGCACGCCTTCGCGTACCTGCTGCGCGACAAGGAGACCGAGTGGGAGGCCTACCGCCGCGAGGTCAGCGGGTTCGAGCTGCGCCGCTACCTGCCGGTGCTGTGAGCCCGCACCGGTGAGCCCGCCCGCCGCCCGCGCCGGCGCCGAGGCCGCCGGGGCGGTGAGCGCCGCCCGGCTGGCCCGGCTCGGGTTCACCGAGCCC
>CADCUY010000475.1 GCA_902806005.1 uncultured Quadrisphaera sp.
GCGCTGAGGGGGTGCGCCGGGAGGTCGGTGGAGGCGAGCCGCGTGGAGGCGGGCCTCGCCGGCACGCGCACGACGAGCACCGCGAGGTCGTCGCGGGAGGCCTCGGGCCCGAAGGAGCGCACGGCCTGCTCCACGCAGCCGGCGACCGCGTCGGCGGAGAGCTGCCCCGCGGCGCCGAGCACCGCCAGCAGCGTCTCCTCGCCGAACATCGTCAGCCCGCGGCGCCGCTCGGTCACCCCGTCGGTGTAGAACACCACGGCCTCCCCCGGCGCCAGGTGCACGCGCTCGTCCTCGAGGTCGACGTCGGGCGGCACGCCGAGCACCGTGCCGTTGCGCCCGACGAAGACCGGCGCCGCGCCGGCGCTCAGGCGCACCGGCGAGGGGTGGCCGGCCACGCACATCCGCACGACGAGGCCCTCCGCCTCCACGTGCAGGGTGGCGACGGCGCCGGTGACGAACCGGCCGCGGTCGTCGAGGTCGAGGATGGCGGCGTTGAGCTCGCGCAGGCACTCCGACGGCGGGCAGCCCTGGCGCAGCAGCAGGCGCAGCACGTTGCGGGCCAGGCCGGTGATCGCCGCGGCCTCGGCGCCCTTGCCGCACACGTCGCCGATCGCCACGGCCCACCCGCCGTCGGGCAGGGCGAAGACGTCGTAGAAGTCGCCGCCCACCTCGTTGCCCTCGCCCGCGGCGACGTAGCGGGCCCCGAAGTCGACGTGGGGGGCGCGGGGCAGGTCGGGCGGCAGCAGCGAGGCCTGGAGGGCGTGCGCGATGCCGGTGCGCTCCTCGTACAGGCGGGCGTTGTCCACGGCCAGCGCCGCCCGGCGGGCCAGGTCGAGCAGCACCTCGACGTCGTAGGCCGTGAACGGCGTCGCCGGGCCGTGGGCGACCAGCAGCGAGCCGATCAGGCGGTGCCGGGCCACCAGGGGCAGGGCGAGCACGTCGCCGGGCGCGCGCCGGCGCACCGCCTCGGGCAGCGCAGCGGGGGGCAGCAGCACCGGTCGCTGCGCGGCGAGCCCGCCGACCAGCTCGGCGGCCAGGGCCCGGCCCGGGGCCTCGGAGAGG
>CADCUY010000476.1 GCA_902806005.1 uncultured Quadrisphaera sp.
CGCACCGGGCTGTTGACCCCGCCCGGCGTGACGCCGCGGCCACGGGCGAAGAGCTCCGCGGAGACGGGCGCCTCGTAGGGGAAGGGCGAGCTGTCCGGCGAGGTCACGACCCCAGTGTCCCCTGTGATCGCGGGGCCTCGCCGGGGGTGTCGGCCGCTGTTCCGGTGAGGCGCACCACCAGCGCCTCGTACAGCGGCGAGGGGTCCTGGGTCGGCACCAGGACCGTGCGCCCGTCGGTGAACTTCAGCGGCAGGCCGGTGCGCCCGCGGGGCAGCGTCCCCCCGCCGCCCAGCACGGGTGCGCCGGCGTCGACGCCCGAGTAGACGGTCAGGAGGTGCTCGACGTCGATCTGCGACAGCCGTACCCGTTCCCGTCCGACGGAGAGCGTCGCGTCCGGGCCCGAGCCGTCCACGCGCACGGTCCACACCCGGCGGGCGGAGAGACAGCCGATGGCGACGATGCCGAGCACGACAACCAGCGCCAGCCAGCCGAACCACGGCAGGTCGCGGCCGGGCAGGGCTGCCTCGAGAACGATGAACGCCGCCACCGCGCCCGCCACGATCCACAAGGGCCGCCAGGTACCCCCGTGCTCGACGAAGCTCTCCCCCGCCCGCCCAGTCACGAGATCAGCCGCGGGCGAGCCAGCGCGCGGCCTCGACCGCCCAGTAGGTGAGCACCTGCCCGGCGCCCGCGCGGCGGATGGCGACCAGCGTCTCCAGGATCGCCCGCTCGCGGTCCACCCAGCCGTTCGCGGCGGCGGCCTCGACCATCGCGTACTCGCCGCTGACCTGGTACGCGCTCACCGGCACCTGCACCGCGTCGGCGACCCGCCGCACGATGTCCAGGTAGGGCAGCGCGGGCTTCACCATGACGGCGTCGGCGCCCTCGGCGATGTCCTGCGCCACCTCGCGCAACGCCTCGTCGGCGTTGGGCGGGTCCATCTGGTAGGTCGAGCGGTCGCCGAACCGCGGCGCCCCCTCGGCCGCCTCGCGGAACGGGCCGTAGAAGCCGGAGGCGTACTTGGCCGCGTAGGCCAGGATCGGGACCTCGGTGAAGGCG
>CADCUY010000477.1 GCA_902806005.1 uncultured Quadrisphaera sp.
CCGGTGTCGCTCGGCGACTACTGCGCCGGCTCCAACCACGTGCTGCCCACCGGCGGCTGCGCCTGCCACTCCAGCGGCCTGTCGGTCCAGACGTTCCTGCGCGGCGTGCACCTCGTCGAGTACGACGAGCAGGCGCTGCGCGAGGTCGCCCACCACGTCGTCGCGCTGTCGCAGGCGGAGGACCTGCCCGCGCACGGGCAGGCGGTGTCGGTGCGGTTCCCCGGGGAGGACCTGCGCGGGTAGCGGGTGGTGGCGCGCCTCTCGGTGCGGGCGGTGGGAGCGCGCGGTGGCCGCCTCTCGGCGCGGGCTGTTGCGTCATGCGGGCTGAGCGGTGGGTGTGGTCGGGGCGCAGGACGTCCGCGACGGTCGGCTGTTGCGTCATGCGGGCTGAGCGGTGGGTGTGGTCGGGGCGCAGGACGTTGCTCGAGCCCGGGGCCCGCTCGCCGCCGGCGATCGGCGGCCACCTCTCCGTCAGGCCAACTCGGTTGGCATAGGGCCGCTTTCGTCGTCCGGTTCTGTCGGAGGTCGGGTCTAGGGTCGGCGTTGTGGCAGTCGGGCAGGCGGTGATGACCTCGGCGTTGGACGTCGGGGCGTTGAACGCCGTGGAGGCCCGGTTGGAGGTGCAGGGCGTCGCGGTGTGCCAGGTGCATGCGGTGCTGCTGCGGGAGGTGCTGGAGCTGCACCGGGTGCTGTCGGCTGCGGGGGCGGGGTTGTCGACGGTGCCGCAGGCGGCGTTGCTGCTGCAGGTCTCGGAGCAGGCCGCGCAGACCCTGCTGGCGGAGGCGCTGCTGCTGGGGTCGTTGGACGGTGGGTTGGAGGCGTTGGAGTGCGGGCTGCTGACGGTCGCGCAGTCCGGGGCGTTGCTGCGGGCGGTGCGGGACCTGAGCCCGCTGGTGCAGCGGCGGGTGTGGCAGCTGCTGCAGGCGAGGCTGCTCAGCGCAGCGGCTGAGGGGGTGGTGCTGGCGCCGGCGCGGTTGGCGTCGTTGCTGAGCCGGTGGGTGGTGCAGGCCGATCCTGGCGGGGCGCAGGACCGTCGGCGGCAGGCCGAGGCGCAGGGTG
>CADCUY010000478.1 GCA_902806005.1 uncultured Quadrisphaera sp.
CCGGGGCGGTGCCGGTCTCGGCCACCGGCTCGCCGTACGCCCCCTTGCTCGGCCGGCGGCGGCGCAGCGGCGGCGCCACGCCGTCGGCGAGGCGGCGGCTGGTGCACAGGAAGCCCGTGTGGCCGACCATCCGGTGCTCGGGGCGCACGGCCAGGCCCTCGACGTGCCAGCCGCGCACCATCGACTCCCACGACTGCGGCTCGGTGAAGGAGCCGTGCGCCCGCAGCGCCTCCACGGTCGTCGACAGCTGGGTGGTCGTGGCGACGTAGCAGCAGACGAGCCCGCCGGGCCGCAGCGCGCGGGCGACGGCGTCGAGGGTCTCCCACGGCGCCAGCATGTCGAGCACGACGCGGTCGACGTCGGTCTCGTCGAGGCTGTCCTGCAGGTCGCCCACGGTGACGGTCCAGGCGGGGTGCGGACCGCCGAAGAAGCGCTCGACGTTGGCCCGGGCGACCTCGGCGAAGTCGGGGCGCCGCTCGTACGACGACAGGCGGCCGCCGTCGCCGACCGCCCGCAGCAGCGACATCGACAGCGCGCCGCTGCCGACGCCGGCCTCGACGACGTGGGCGCCCGGGAAGACGTCGGCCATCTGCACGACCTGGCCGGCGTCCTTGGGGTAGACGACCTGCGCGCCGCGCGGCATCGACAGGACGTAGTCCGACAGCAGCGGGCGCAGCGCGAGGTAGGGCGTCGTCCCGATGGGGACCACGACGCCCTCGGGCCCGCCGAGGAGCGTGTCGTGGGCCAGGATGCCCTTGTGGGTGTGGAACTGCTTGCCCGCCTCGAGCGTGATCGTGTGCATCCGGCCCTTGGGGTCGGTGAGCTGCACCTGGTCGCCGGGCCGCAGCGCCCCCCGCCTGCGGAGCGCACCCGTGGGGGCGCCCCCGTCGGGCGCGGTGCCGGGGTCGGTCGCGGTGTGGGGGTCGGTCGCGGTGTGGGGGTCGTCGGCCGGCGGGGTGGGGGTCACGAGCAGGCGAGCCTAGGCGACCGGGCCCCGCCCGCCCGCCCGCTCCTGCCCCGCCCGCGCCAGGTCGGCGGCCACGAGGACGCGCGGGCGG
>CADCUY010000479.1 GCA_902806005.1 uncultured Quadrisphaera sp.
TCGCCGAGCGCCTGGGCGTGCGCACCGACGAGGACGCGGAGCGGGTGGCCCTGCGGGCCGCGCTGCTGCCCGCCGACGACCCGCTGGCCTGGCTGGCCTCGGTCTACGACTTCCTCACCTGGCTCCAGGAGAGCCTCGTGCAGGCGCTGACCAGCGCGCCGCGCCGGTGACGGGCCGGGTGGTGCGCCCGTGAGCGGCGCGCCGGGGCCCGGCGCCCCGATCGGCATCTTCGACTCCGGCTTCGGCGGCCTGACGGTGGCGCGCGCGGTGCTCGACCAGCTGCCGCACGAGCCGGTGGTCTACCTCGGCGACACCGCGCGGGCGCCGTACGGCCCGCTGCCCATCGCCGCGGTGCGCGCCCACGCCCTGGAGTGCCTGGACGCGATCGTCGACCACGGCGTGAAGATGCTCGTCATCGCGTGCAACTCGGCGTCGGCGGCGGTGCTGCACGACGCGCGGGAGCGGTACGACGTCCCGGTCGTCGAGGTGATCCGGCCGGCGGTGCGGCGGGCCGTGGCCACCACCCGCAGCGGCCGGGTGGGCGTGGTCTGCACCGAGGCCACGGCGACCTCCGGGGCGTACGCCGACGCCTTCACCGCCGCCCCGCACGTGACCGTGACCACCCGGGCGTGCCCGCGGTTCGTCGAGTTCGTCGAGGCGGGGACGACGTCGGGCCCCGAGCTGCTGGAGGTGGCGCGCGCGTACCTCGAGCCCGTCGCCGCGGCCGGGGTCGACACCCTGGTGCTCGGCTGCACCCACTACCCGCTGCTGACCGGGGTGATCTCGTACGTGATGGGGGAGTCGGTGACGCTGGTCTCCAGCGCCGAGGAGACGGCGCAGGCGGTCTACCGCGAGCTGCTCTCGCGCGGCACGGCCCGCGACGACGCGGCGGGGGACCCGGAGCACGTGTTCCTGACCACGGGCGACCCGGAGGTCTTCGGGCCGCTCGCGCGGCGCTTCCTGGGCGCGGCCGGCGACGTGCGGGCGCGCTCGTCGGCGTCGTGGGACGCCGCGGCGCCCGCCGGGGCGCTGTCGTGAGGCTGGTGCCGGTCGGGGTCTCGGGCTCGTCGCCGGGGCCGGCGTCGCCGGCGGCGTGCCACCTGGTGGAGGCCGAGGGCACCGACCCCCTCGACCCGGGCGCCCCGCCGCGCACCTGGCGGATCGTGCTCGACCTGGGCAGCGGCGCCTTCGGGCCGCTGCAGGCGCTCGCCGCCCCCGACGAGCTGGACGCGGTGCTGCTGACCCACCTGCACGCCGACCACTGCCTGGACGTGACGGCGCTGCACGTGGCCGCCGCCTACGGGCCGCGCCGTCCCGCGCACTCGCTGCCCGTGTGGGGGCCCGCGGGGGTGCGCGAGCGGATCTCGCGCGCCTACGAGGCCGAGCCGGGCGCCGAGCTGCTGGGGCTGCCGCTGCGCTACCTCGAGCTCGCGGCCCGGGAGCCGGTGGTCGTGGGGCCGTTCACGGTGCTGCCCGTGCCCGTGCACCACCCGGTGCGCGCCTACGGGTTCCGCGTCACCGGGCCCGCGGAGGCGGGCGGCGCCGACGTCGTGCTGGCCTACACCGGCGACACCGACGCCGGGCCGGGGCTGCTGGAGCTGGCGGCCGGCGCCGACGTGCTGCTCACCGAGGCCAGCTTCGTCGAGGTCGAGCACGGCGGGCCCGACCTGCGGGGGGTGCACCTGACCGGGCGGCGCGCCGGGGAGGCCGCCCGCGAGGCCGGGGCCGCGCGGGTGCTGCTGACCCACGTGCCGCCGTGGGTCGACCCGGCCGCGGTGCTCGACGAGGCGCGCCACGCCTACGGCTTCCCCGACCGGGTGCACCTGGCGGAGCCGGGGGTCGTCGTCGAGGTGTGACCGGGTGGCGGGCGGCGGGCCGCCGTCGGGGGTGCCACCTACGCTCGCCGCCATGTCCGCGACACCGCCCGCCGCTCCGCGCGCCCGCCACGACGGCCGCGCTCCCGACCAGCTGCGCGAGGTCGGCATCACCCGCCGGTACCTCGAGGCGGGGGAGGGCAGCGTGCTGGTCACCTTCGGCCGCACCACGGTGCTGTGCGTGGCCTCCCTGACCGAGGGCGTGCCGCGCTGGCGCAAGGGCAGCGGCCAGGGCTGGGTGACCGCGGAGTACGCGATGCTGCCGCGCGCGACCTCCACCCGCAGCGACCGCGAGTCGGTCAAGGGCAAGGTGGGCGGGCGCACCCAGGAGATCTCCCGCCTGCTCGGGCGCTCGCTCCGCGCGGTGGTCGACCTGGGGGCGCTGGGCGAGAACACCGTGGTGCTCGACTGCGACGTGCTCCAGGCCGACGGCGGCACGCGCACCGCGGCGATCACCGGGGCCTACGTGGCGCTGGCCGACGCGGTCGCGCTCGGCCGCGAGCGGGGGTTCGTCAGGCGCGACCCGCTGCTCGACTCGGTCGCGGCGATCAGCGTGGGCATCGTCGACGGCACCCCGGTGCTCGACCTCGACTACCCCGAGGACGTCAGCGCCGGCACCGACATGAACGTCGTCGTCGCCGGCAGCGGGGCCTTCGTCGAGGTGCAGGGCACCGCCGAGGGCGCCCCGTTCGACCGCGCGGAGCTCGACGCGCTGCTCGACCTCGCCGTCGGCGGGTGCGCGCAGCTGCGCGAGGCGCAGGCCCGCGCCCTGGCCTCGTGAGCGGGGCCTCGTGAGCGCGCGCCTGGTGCTGGCCACGCGCAACGCCCACAAGGTGGGCGAGCTGCGGGCCATCCTCGGCGACGTCCTCGGCGCCGCCGTGGAGGTGCTGCCCGTGGACGACCCGTCGCTGCCGCCGGCCGTCGACGTCGCCGAGACCGGGGTGACCTTCGCCGAGAACGCCCTGCTCAAGGCCCGGGCCGTGGCCGCGACCACGGGGCTGCCGAGCGTGGCCGACGACTCCGGCATCGCCGTCGACGTGCTCGGCGGCTCGCCGGGCGTGTTCTCCGCGCGGTGGGCCGGGCGGCACGGCGACGACGCCGCGAACCTCGCGCTGCTGCTGGCCCAGCTGGCCGACGTGCCCGAGCCCCACCGCGGCGCGCAGTTCGTCTGCGCCGCCGCCCTCGTGGTGCCGGGCGGGGTGGAGCGGGTGGAGCACGGGCGCCTGCGGGGGGTGCTCGAGCGCGCCCCGCGGGGGGCGGGCGGCTTCGGCTACGACCCGGCGCTGCGCCCCGACGGGCACGACCTCACGTGCGGGCAGCTCGCGCCGGAGGCCAAGAACGCGATCAGCCACCGCGGGCAGGCCTTCCGCGCCCTGGCGCCGGCCGTGCTCGAGGCCCTCGGCGGCCGGGGGGCGGGCGGCTGAGAGGATCCGGGGGTGGATGCCTCGGGTCGTCACGCCGTCGCCAGGGGGCTCGCCGCGCTGGCCGTCGCCACCGCCGAGAGCGGGGGCACCGAGGAGCAGGCGCGGCTGCAGTTCATCCAGGTGCTGCGGGCCCACGGCACCGCCGACCCCACGCTGCTGCAGGACGCCGCGGCGACGATCACGGACCCGGCGGAGGGCCCGGCCGCCGCGGATGACGTCGGGGACGGCGCCGCTGTCGCCGACGCGGGCCTCGACGAGGCCGAGGCGGAGCGGATCCGCGCCTCGCTCGGCATCCCGAGCACCGAGACGCAGCTCGCCGCCCTGCTGCGCGGGCGGGAGTGGCTGCAGCGCTTCGCCGCCGAGCTCGCCGCCTGAGCCGGGCCGCTCTGCGGGGCAGGATGCTGCACGAGCACTCGACACGCCGCGGCTGGACCCCATCCGTGCGGCGTGTCCCTCGCTCGTGCAGAGTCCTGATCCGACAGGGGTGGTGTGCCGACCAGGCACCTCGGGATCCCGCGCCGTACCTGCTGCCTCCCGGCGAGGGTCGCCGCCGCCGACGGGCCCGGCTACGGTCTCGCGGTGTGAGAGCCGGCGCGCACGTGGAGGTCGGCCGCCCCAGCGGGCAGGTGCACGAGGTCGTCCTCGGCTCCCAGCGCGTCGCCCTGCCCGTGGTCCCCGTCTCGCCCGACCTGGCCATCGCCCTGCTGGTGGTGCCCGACCACGGCGTCCGCTTCCTCGAGCGGGCCGGCCGCGACCTGGCCGCGGCCATCGCCCCGCGCCGCCCGCAGCTGGTGGCCGGCACCGCCACCCTGGGCGTGCCGGTGGCCATCGAGCTCACCCGGGCGCTGGGGCTCGACGACTACCTGGTGCTCCAGAAGACCCGCAAGACCACCCTCGCCGACGCCCTCACCCAGCCGCTGCGCTCGATCACCACCGCGGGGCAGCAGTCGCTGATGCTCGACCGGGTGCGCGCCGCGGGCCTGGCCGGCACCCGCGTGGTGCTCGTCGACGACGTCGTCTCCACCGGCGGCTCGATGCTGGCCGCGCTGAAGCTGCTGCGCGAGGCCGGCGCCGACGTCGTCGCCGTCGGCGCCCTGCTCACCGAGGCCGACGCCTGGCACGAGGCGCTGGGCGAGGACGCCGCGCTCGTCCACGCGCTGGGGTCCATCCCGCTGTTCACCCGCGAGGGCTCCACCTGGGTGCCGGTGCCTACCGCCGCCCCGTGAACCGCTCCATCGAGGAGTGCACCCCGAACACCCGGTCGGCCACGAGGTCGAAGGCCCGCACCGGCAGCACCCCGCGCAGCGCGGCGCCGAGCCTGACCGAGGCCGGGGCCATCACCACCGGGGCGCCGGCGAGCATCCCGCGCCACGCTCGCGCGACGGCCTCGGCCGGCGCCATCACCGGGGTCAGCAGCGGCCCGCGGGCCCCGGCGAACATGCCCGTGTCGACGAAGCTGGGGCAGAACGTGGTCACCGCGACGTGGTCGTGCCCGGCGCGCGCCAGCTCC
>CADCUY010000480.1 GCA_902806005.1 uncultured Quadrisphaera sp.
CCGTGCTCACCGCGCTCCCGCACCCACCTCGGCCACCCGGCACGTAGGGCCGGTGGTCGCGGTGACGATCCACGGCGACGGCGGCCACGACGTCCGCCCGTCGACGCATCCGCCCCTGCGTCGCCGCACGTAGGCGCGCCCGCCCGCGGATCCGCGGCGGCACCCCCCACGGGCGCCGGCCGCGCGGTACACACCGCGGATGAGCCTGCTGCTCCAGCGCGCCACCGACATCACCGGCGCCGTGGTCGACGTCCGCTGCGACGGCGCCACGGTCGCCGAGGTCGCCCCGGCGCTGGCGCCGCGGCCCGGGGAGGAGGTGCACGACCTCACCGGCCACCTGCTGCTGCCCGCCCCCGCCGAGCCGCACGCCCACCTCGACAAGGCGCTCACCAGCCACCGCGCCCCGAACCCGACCGGCGACCTCGACGGGGCGATCGGCGCCATGGTCTCCATCGCCGGCGGCTTCACCCTCGACGACCTCGTCGACCGCGCCACGCGGGCCGCCCGCGAGCACCTGGCCCACGGCACCACGGCGATCCGCACCCACGCCGACGTCGGCGTGCACGCCGGGGTGCGCCACCTGCGCGCGCTGTGCCAGGTGCGCGACGCCCTCGCCGGGCTGGTGGACGTGCAGGTGGTGGCCCTGGTCTCGGCGCCGCGCACCCCCGACGAGGTGAGCGGGACGGCGGCCCTGCTGGACGAGGCGGTGGACGCCGGCGCGGACGTCGTCGGGGGCGTGCCGCACCTGTGGGCCGACCGCACCGCCGGCCTGGACCTCTCGTGGCGGGCGGCGCTGCGCAGCGGCCTGCCGCTGGACCTGCACACCGACGAGACCCTCGACCCCGGCGCCCGGGGCCTGCGCGAGCTGGCCGACCGGGTGCTCGCCGCCGGCCCGGGCGGCGCCCCGCGGGCGGTGACCGCCAGCCACTGCGTCAGCCTCGGCGTGCAGGCCCCGCAGGCCGCCCGGGGCACGGCAGCCGCGGTCGCCCGCGCGGGGATCAGCGTGGTGGCCCTCCCGCAGACCAACCTGTTCCTCCAGGGC
>CADCUY010000481.1 GCA_902806005.1 uncultured Quadrisphaera sp.
CCGGTGAGGATCGGCAGCTGCGCGTAGCCCTGGGCGCTGGTGAGGCGCACGTAGGCGCTGAACAGGTCGCCGCCCACGCCGAAGGCCCCGAGCACCGCGGAGTTCTTGGCCATGGCGATGAGCACGCTGCCCAGCGGCGGTACCACCGTGCGCAGCGCCTGGGGGAGCACGACCAGGCCGAGGGTGGCGACGAAGCCGAGCCCGATCGCCCGGGCCGCCTCCGCCTGCCCGGCGGGCACGGCGTTGATGCCGGCGCGCTCGGCCTCGCAGACGAACGCCGCGGTGTAGACCACGAGGGCCGAGACCCCCAGCACGTAGAAGGTCCGCAGCCCGAGGATCTCCGTGCTGGCGCCCACGCCCACGGTGGGCAGCCCGAAGGCGAAGAAGAACAGCACCACGGCCAGCGGCGTGTTGCGCACCAGCGTCACGTACGCCGTCCCGACGGCGCGGAGCACCGGGACGGGCGAGATCCGGCACACCGCCACCACGGTGCCGAGCACCACCGAGCCCACGGCCGCGAGGGCCGCGATGCCCAGCGAGCGCAGGAAGCCCGACCAGAACAGGTCGAGGTTGTCGAGCACCGGCTCCACGCCGCCACCTCCTCGTGCAGCGGCCCGGTGAGCGCGGCGTCGCGCTCACCGGGCCGGGCGCCCCTGGGGCGCCGGGTCAGACCGACCGGGTCACAGGGCTCAGACGCAGGGGTCCGGCTCCGGCAGGGTCGGCACCTCGGTGCCCTCGTACTGGCCGGCGGTGGCGGTCCACGCCTCCTCGTAGGAGCCGTCCTCCGCCGCGGAGGCCAGCGCCTCGTTGACGAACTCGCAGAACGCGGTGTCGCCCTTGGCCAGCCCGATGCCGTACGGCTCCTCGGTGAACTGCTCGCCGACCAGCTCGTAGGCGCCCTCGTTCTCGGCGACGTAGCCGGTGAGGATGACGTTGTCGGTGGTCGTGGCCTGCACCTGCCCGTTCTCCATGGCGCTGACGCAGTCGTCGTAGCCCTCGAACTCCACCAGCTGCTCGGGCGCGGCCAGGTACTGGCGGATGTTCTCCGCCGGCGTCGAGCCGGTGACCGAGCAGACGATGAAGTCGGGGTTCGCCGCGAGGTCCTCCGGCCCGGCGATGGTGGTGTCGCCGGCGTTGACCATGATCTGCTGCCCGGCCACGTAGTACGGGCCGGCGAAGGTGATCCGCTCCTTGCGCAGGTCGTTGATCGTGTAGGTGGCCACGACGAGGTCGACCTCGCCGGCCTCGATGAGGTTCTCGCGCTCGGCGCTGGGGGCCTCGACCCACTCGATGGCGTCGGCGCCCAGGCCCAGCTGCCCCGCGATGTAGGTGGCGATCTCGACGTCGAAGCCCTCGGGGTCGCCCCCGAGGTCGGTCAGCCCGAAGCCGGGCTGGTCGAACTTCGTGCCGATCTGGATCGCGCCCTCCTCGGCGATGGTCGCCATCGTCGAGCCCTCCTCGAACTCGGGGGCCTCGGCGACCGAGGGCTCCGCGGCGGGGGCCGCCTCCTCCTCGGCGGCGCCGCCGCCGCAGGCGGACAGCGCCAGGACGGCGACGCACGCGCCGGTGGCCAGGGTGGAGCGGGTGGCGGTGCGGGTGAGCCTCATGGGCTGTCCTCCTTCGTGGGGCGGCGCGCCGGTCCGGCGGCCGTCGGTGGTGCTGGTGGGTCGCCGGACGCTCAGTGCGTCAGGATCTTGGAGAGGAAGTCCTTCGCCCGCGACGACGCCGGCGCGGTGAAGAACTGCTCGGGCGGGGCCTGCTCGACGATCTCGCCCTCGGCCATGAAGACCACGCGGTCGGCGGCGCGGCGGGCGAAGCCCATCTCGTGGGTGACCACGACCATCGTCATCCCGTCGCGGGCCAGCCCGGTCATCACGTCGAGGACCTCGTTGATCATCTCCGGGTCGAGGGCCGAGGTCGGCTCGTCGAAGAGCATCACCTTCGGGTCCATCGCCAGCGCCCGCGCGATGGCCACGCGCTGCTGCTGCCCTCCGGAGAGCTGGGCGGGGTACTTGCCGGCCTGGTTCCCGACGCCCACCCGGTCGAGCAGCGCGCGGCCGCGGCGGTCGGCGTCCGCCTTCTTCAGCCCCCGCACCCTCATCGGCCCGAGGGTGACGTTCTCCAGCACCGTCTTGTGGGCGAAGAGGTTGAAGGACTGGAAGACCATGCCGACGTCGGCGCGCAGCCGCGCCAGGGCGCGGCCCTCCTCGGGCAGGGGCTGGCCGTCGAGGGTGATCGACCCGGCGTCGATCGTCTCCAGCCGGTTGATCGCCCGGCACAGGGTCGACTTGCCCGACCCGGACGGCCCGATGACGACGAGGACCTCGCCGGTGCGCACCGTCAGGTCGATCCCCTTGAGCACGTGGAGGTCGCCGAAGTGCTTGTCCACCCCCTCCAGGACGACCAGGGGCGCGCCGGGCGCCGCGGCGGTGGGGCTCATGGGTCCGCACCGTAGGCCCTGGTCCGCGCTCGTGGGCGCCGTGATCGCCGTCGTTGCCGGACTGTGACCCGCGGACCGGCCCTCCGGCCGCGCGTCAGCGGCCGCGGGTCAGCGGCCGCGGGTCAGCGGCGCGGCCGCCGGGCGTCGGTGGGCAGGCCGAAGCGCGTGACCACCCCGGCGGAGAACGCCACGTGGTCGGGCGCGCGGTCGGCGACCCCGGGCAGGCCGGCCGCGGCGACCAGGCCGTCGTCCAGGTCGACCACCTCGGCGCCGACCAGCGGCCACGCCTCGTGCTCGTTGGGCACGTACCAGTCGCGCC
The DNA here is from genome assembly GCA_902806005.1 of uncultured Quadrisphaera sp. Taxonomy (GTDB): domain Bacteria; phylum Actinomycetota; class Actinomycetes; order Actinomycetales; family Quadrisphaeraceae; genus CADCUY01. The sequence continues at coordinate 2,760 of CADCUY010000481.1, forward strand.
CGGCGTGCCGCTCGTGCAGGCCCCACCGGTTGGTGAGGAACGCGTGGACCTCCGCCTCCGCGCCGGCCAGGGGGCGCTCGCCGACCCGCAGGTGGATCCGCGTGCCGGCGCCGCCGCGGCGCAGCGCCGTGCGGTACAGCACCTCGCGGGACCCGCCGGCCGTCCGCTCGTCGAACGCCATCCGCGACCACCGGTACGGCAGCCCGAACGCCGCCCGGGCGCCGGCGACGACGAGCAGCCGGTCGGCGTCCAGCGAGCCGAAGACGATGCCCCGGCGTCCGGTGGTGTCCACGCTGTAGAAGCGCACGTTCGTCTCCAGGAACGTGCCCGCCCAGGGCACGGCCGGGCCGGTGCCGAGCCCGGCGCCCACCATCCGGAACGGGATCAGGCCCACGTGCGTGACGCCGTCGCGCACGTCGGGGCGCACCCCGTGGGGCAGCAGCGGCGCCACCACGCCCGGGTCGACGGCCCAGTGCAGGAACGCGACGTCGACCCAGCGCTGGGCCATCATCACGGGCCCGCGCAGGGGCGGGGCGACGTCGGTGACGGGTTCGGTGTCGGTCACGCCGCCTATCCTCGTCGGGTGTCAGAGGCCCGCACCTACGCCGTCCGCACCTACGGCTGCCAGATGAACGCGCACGACTCCGAGCGCATCGCCGGGCTGCTCGAGGGCGCCGGCTACGCGCGGGCCGACGACGACGCCGCGAAGGCCGGCGACGCCGACGTCGTGGTGTTCAACACGTGCGCGGTCCGCGAGAAGGCCGACGACCGGCTCTACGGCAACCTCAGCCACCTCGCGCCGGTCAAGGCCCGGCGGCCCGGCATGCAGATCGCCGTGGGCGGGTGCCTGGCCCAGAAGGACCGTGACGTCATCGTCGCGAAGGCCCCGCACGTGGACGTGGTGTTCGGCACCCACAACATCGGCTCCCTGCCCGCCCTGCTCGACCGGGCGCGGCACAACGGGGAGGCCCAGGTGGAGATCCTCGAGGCGCTCGCCACCTTCCCCAGCGCCCTGCCGGCGGCCCGGGCCTCCGCGGCCAGCGGGTGGGTCTCGATCAGCGTCGGCTGCGCCAACACCTGCACGTTCTGCATCGTGCCCTCGCTGCGCGGCACCGAGAAGGACCGCCGCCCCGGCGACGTGCTCGCCGAGGTGCGGGCGCTGGTGCAGGACGGCGCCATCGAGGTCACCCTGCTCGGGCAGAACGTCAACAGCTACGGCACCGGCTTCGGCGGCGCCGCCGAGCGCGGCGCGTTCGCCGCCCTGCTGCGGGCCTGCGGCGACGTCGAGGGGCTCGAGCGGGTGCGGTTCACCAGCCCCCACCCGGCCTCGTTCACCGACGACGTCATCGACGCGATGGCGCAGACCCCCAACGTCGCCCCGCAGCTGCACATGCCGCTGCAGTCGGGCTCGGACGCCGTGCTGCGGGCGATGCGCCGCTCGTACCGGTCGGCGCGCTTCCTCGGCATCCTCGAGCGGGTGCGGGCGGCGATGCCGCACGCGGCGATCACCACCGACGTCATCGTCGGGTTCCCGGGGGAGACCGAGGAGGACTTCGCGCAGACGCTGCGCGTGGTCGAGGAGAGCCGGTTCGCCTCGGCGTTCACCTTCCAGTACTCCCCGCGCCCGGGCACCCCGGCGGCGACGATGGACGCGCAGGTGCCCAAGGCCGTGGTCCAGGAGCGCTACGAGCGGCTGGTGGCCCTGCAGGAGCGGATCGGGCTGGAGGAGGCCCGCGCGCAGGTCGGCGCGGTGGTCGAGGTGCTCGTCGCCGAGGGGGAGGGCCGCAAGGACGGCGCGACCGCGCGCGTCTCGGGCCGCGCCCGCGACGGGCGCCTGGTGCACGCGACCGTGCCCGACGGCGCCCCCGCGCCCCGGCCGGGCGACGTCGTCACCGTGGAGGTCACCCGCGCCGCGCCGCACCACCTGGTCGCCGACCCGGAGCCGGGGGCGGCGCCGTACGCCCTGCGCCGCACCCGCGCGGGCGACGCCTGGGACCGTCGCCGGGCCGCCTCGTGCGGGGTGCC
>CADCUY010000482.1 GCA_902806005.1 uncultured Quadrisphaera sp.
GCGACGCTGGTGCGGGGCTACGCGGTGGTGCAGCGCGTCGACCCGGCAGGCGGCACCGCGACGCCGGTCGTGCGCTCGCCCGACGACGTCGCGGAGGGTGACGAGGTGCGCATCCTGCTCGCCTCGGGACGGATCGGGGCGCAGGTGACGAGCCGGGGCGGCTCGCAGCCTCAGGTGCACGGTGAGGGCGAGGGAGGCAGCAGTGGCTGAGCAGCGGGACGACGGTCCGGACGAGGGCGCGGCGACGGGCCAGGACGGCCCCGGGCAGGGCCGGAGCGGGCCGGACGTGGGCGGGCAGGACGCGAGCGGACAGGACCGGAGCGCGCGGGGCACGAGCGAGCACGGCCCGGCCGTCGCCGGGCTGGGCTACGAGCAGGCCCGCGACGAGCTGGTCGACGTGGTGCGCCGGCTCGAGGCGGGCGGCGAGCCGCTGGAGGCCTCCCTCGCCCTGTGGGAGCGCGGCGAGGCCCTCGCGGCGCGGTGCCAGGAGTGGCTCGACGGCGCCCGCGCCCGTCTCGACGCCGCCCGGGAGCCCACCGCCGAGCGCTGAGGGCTGGGGCACCGCCCGCACCGCCCGCCCGCGCCGACCCCCGCCGGGGCCGTCGCTAGGGTTCGCAGGGCGCCGCAGCGGAAGCCCGGCCACCCGCGACCAGGGAGCGCCACGTGACCACGCCCACGAGCAAGTCCGAGCCCTTCGACGGCGACCGGCTCTACCCCGACCGCAACCTCGCGCTGGAGCTCGTGCGCGCCACCGAGGCCGCCGCCATGGCGGCCGGGCGCTGGGTGGGCCGGGGCGACAAGAACGCCGCCGACGGCGCCGCCGTCAACGCGATGCGCTCGATCATCTCCTCGGTGCAGATGACCGGCACCGTGGTCATCGGCGAGGGCGAGAAGGACGACGCGCCCATGCTCTTCAACGGCGAGCAGGTCGGCGACGGCACGGGCCCCGAGTGCGACGTCGCCGTCGACCCCGTCGACGGCACCCGGCTGACCGCCCTCGGCATGGGCGGCGCGATCGCCGTGCTCGCCGTCGCCGACCGCGGCGCCATGTACGACCCCAGCGCCGTCTTCTACATGGACAAGCTCGTGGTCGGCCCCGCGGCCGCCGACGTCGTCGACATCCGCCTGCCCGCGAAGGAGAACATCCGCCGCCTGGCCAAGGCCAAGGGCATCCGCTCCTCCGACGTCACCGTGATGGTGCTCGACCGCCCTCGCCACGAGGGCCTGATCACCGCCGTCCGCGAGGCCGGGGCCCGCATCCGGCTCATCACCGACGGCGACGTCGCGGGCTCGGTGCTCGCCGTGCGCGAGGGCAGCGGCGTCGACCTGCTCCTCGGCATCGGCGGCACCCCCGAGGGCATCATCAGCGCCTGCGCGGTCTCCTGCCTCGGCGGCACCATCCAGGGCCGGCTCGCGCCGACGGACGACGCGGAGCGGGGCCGGGCGATCGACGCCGGCCTCGACCTCGACCAGGTGCTCACCACCACCGACCTGGTCACCGGGGAGCACATCTTCTTCGTGGCCACCGGGATCACCGACGGCGAGCTGGTGCGCGGGGTGCGCTACGGCCCCGACTCGGTCGAGACCGAGTCGATCGTCACCCGCAGCAAGTCGGGGACGATCCGCACGGTCCGCGCCGAGCACCGGCTCAGCAAGCTCGCCGCCTACGCGGCCGCGGCGGAGGGCCGCAGCGGGTCCTGACCCCTCAGGCGGGCGCGGCGGGGGCCACGGCCTCCGCGAGGGCGTCGAGGTCGGCGTCCTCCGCGGTGCCGGTGACCACGGTGGTCTGCTGCCCGGCCACCAGCACCAGGCTGCGCCGCCGGGCGCCCTGGTCGGAGACCAGCACCTGCCAGGTCGCGCCCGCCACCTCGCGCTCGGCCGGGCCGTCCTCGGGGGGCCGGCCGCGACCGGTCATCCCGTCGACCCACGCGGGCGTGGCCCCGCGGGTCACCCGCACGCCGGCGTAGGACTCCTCGGGCACGAGGTAGCCCACGCTCCACGTGGGCAGCCCCTCCACCGGGTCGGGCTCGAAGGTCGCGACGTTCGGCCGCCAGCCCTCGGGCACGGCGGGCTCGCGCACGTCGAAGTCGAGGGCCCGCGCCTGCTCGGTGGCCGCGGCGACGTCGACCGGCTGCTCGATGCGCCCCTGCGGGCGGGGCACCGCGAGCACGACGACGGCCACGAGCACCCCGATCACCAGCAGCGACCGCACCATGTCGGCCGCGGTGCCGCCCCCGCGGCGACGGGCCGGAGGCCCGGCCGGGGCGCCCCGGCCGCCCGCTCCCCCAGCGCCGCTGGGCCGCGGGCCGGGGGCGGCGTCGCTGCTCTGGCTCACCCGCCCAGTCTCCCACCGGGACCGCCCGCCCCGGCTGGCGCGGGTGCGGCCCCGGCGCCGCTCAGCGGTCGCCGGCGCGGAACGCCTGCCAGACCGCGTCCATCCGGGCCGCCTGCCCGGGGGTGAAGGCGAACATGCACTCGTCGTAGGAGTAGTCCATGAAGTTCTCCACCGGGTCGAGGCCGGCGTCCTTGAGGCAGGTGTCCTTCCCCTGCGGGCAGCCGGAGGTCGGCACGGCCATCGCCGGGGTGTCGGTGACCCGGTCGTTCGCGGTCGAGCACCCGCCCTGGAAGGTGTGGTAGAGCCCGAGCCAGTGGCCGACCTCGTGCGGCAGGGTGTCGCCGCCGTCGTAGTCGTCCTCCGCGCCGCCGGGGATCGACTCGTTGAGCACCACCACGCCGTCGCGCCACGGCTTGCTGTCGCCGCCCTGCTGCGGGAAGTACGCGTAGCCCAGCAGGCCGCCGCCGAGCCCGCTGAGGTAGATGTTCAGCGTCTCGTCGCCACCGTCGCGCAGCGCGGTCTTGGCCTGCTGCTCGGCGGTGCTGCCCGGGAGCATCTGGTACCAGGCCGGGTTCACGGTCCAGTCGGTCCCGACGGTGTCGAACCGGAAGGCGGTGTCCGCCGCGCCAGGGCCGCCCTGGCCGGCGAAGGCGGTGTTGAGCACGTCGATCTGCGCCTCGACCTCGGCCGGGCTGAGGTAGCCCTCGGCGCGCGTGGGGCCGGCAGCGATGACGTGCACCGAGGTCGGCACGCGGATGCTCCCCGGGGCGCTGAGGGCCACCGGCTCCCGGCCCTGCAGCAGGTCGGGGCCGCCCCCGCTGGCCGGCGGCTCCGGCACCTTCGCCCCGGGCTTGGCGCGCACCTCGATGCCGCCCGCGGTCGCGACCTCCGGGGCGCACTCCTGCGGCGCCGAGGCCGACGTCGACGCGCTGGGTCCGGCGGCGGCGGTGGGCGGGACGGCGGGCAGCAGCGCCGCGGTCAGGGTGAGCACCGCCAGGGCCAGCGGACGGCGGCGGGGGGTGGACGAGCGCACGGAAGACCTCCAGGAGGGCGGCAGCGGAGGCCATCAGAACCCACGGTCCATCGCCCGTCAACAGGGAGTGACGACACCGGCCGGGTGGGCGATGACCTCCGGGGGTGTCCCCCACCGCCACTAGCATCGCCGCCACCGGGCGGGAGGCCGCCCGAGCACCGGGGGGCGACGTGGCGGAAGTCAGGCAGGCGGGGGTCGGCGAGGACGGCGGAGGCCGGGTCGGCGGCGCTGACGGCGCTGACGGCGCCGTCCTGGTGGTCGGCGAGGCCCTGGTCGACGTGGTGCGCCGGGCCGACGGGTCGGTCGACGAGCACCCGGGCGGCTCGCCCGCCAACGTCGCCCTGGGGCTGGCCCGCCTGGGCCGCAGCACGCACCTGCTGACCCACCTCGGCGACGACGCCCGCGGCGAGCTGGTGCTGGAGCACCTGCAGCGCTCGGGGGTGCGCCTCGTGCCCGGCTCGGTGCAGCCCGGGCCGACGTCCACCGCGCAGGCCGTGCTCGGCGCCGACGGCTCCGCCACCTACGACTTCCAGCTGGCGTGGAGCCCGCCGCAGACCGACCTGCCGTCCGACCTGGTGGCGGTGCACACCGGCTCCATCGCCGCGACGCTGCAGCCCGGGGCGGCCACGGTGCAGCGCATCCTCACCGGCCACCACGGCCGGGCCACCACCAGCTACGACCCCAACCTGCGCCCGAGGATCATGGGCTCCCCCGCGGACGTCCGCGCGCAGGTCGAGGCGCTCGTGGCCGTGTCCGACGTGGTCAAGGTCAGCGACGAGGACCTGGCCTGGCTCGCCCCGGGCACCCCGCCCGAGGAGCTGCTGGCCGCCTGGCTGCGCCTCGGGCCCGCGGTGGTGCTGATGACCCGCGGCGGCGACGGCGCCGTGGCGATCACCGGTGAGGTCGAGGTGGACGTGCCCGGCGTCGCGGTGCAGGTCGCCGACACCGTCGGCGCCGGCGACTCCTTCAGCTCCGGGCTGCTCGACGCGCTGTGGTCGCAGGGCCTGCTCGGCGCCGAGGCGCGCCCGGCCCTGCGGGCGATCACCGCCGAGGCGCTCGAGGAGGCCGTGCGCCACGCCGTCCGGGCGGCAGCCGTCACCGTCTCGCGGCCCGGCGCCGACCCGCCGACCCGCGCCGAGCTCGCAGGGGCCTCGGCGTGAGCGGGGCGGCCCTGCGCGCGGAGGCCCCGCTCACCCCGGCCCGGGCGTGGGCCGAGCTGGTCCGCGGCAACGCGCACTTCGTCGCCGGCGAGCCCCCCACGGGCGACACCAGCCCAGCCCGTCGGGCCGCGATCAGCGGCGGCCAGGAGCCCTTCGCGCTCATCTTCGGCTGCTCGGACTCGCGGGTCTCCGCCGAGCTCGTCTTCGACCAGGGCCTGGGCGACCTGTTCGTCGTCCGCACGGC
>CADCUY010000483.1 GCA_902806005.1 uncultured Quadrisphaera sp.
CCGTCCGGCCCCACCCCTGCCGGCCCGCCCAGCCCAGCTCCGGCCGCCCCGGCCTGCTCGGCCTCCGCGCCCCGGGCCTCGGCGTCCCGGGCCGCCGCGCGCTCGGCCTCCTCGCGCTCCAGCTGCTCCCCGCGGAACTGCAGCCGCCGCACGCGGCGGGTGAAGTCGCGCAGCAGGAAGACCACGGCGACGACGATCGCGAAGGTGACCAGGAAGCCCGGCAGCCCCGGCGTGACCTCGTCGGGGTCGAACGACGGCTCCTCGGCGGCCGCGGCGAGCAGCGCCGTCAGGACCCCGTCAGGCACGGCTCGCCGCCAGGTGCTCGCGGACGCCCGCGAACAGGTCGCGCTCGACCTCGCCGTCCGCGGGGCGGGGCAGGTGCGTGCGGGCGAGCTCGTAGTCCTCCGTGGGCCACAGCCGCCCCTCGTCCTCGCGGGGCACCGCGAACCAGAAGCCGTCGGGGTCGATCTGCGTGGCGTGGGCGAGCAGGGCCCGGTCGCGCACGGGGAAGTACGAGGCGCACTCGACCTGCGTGGTGATGGTCCGCTCCGCGTCGCCGTCCCGCCGTTCGAGCCACTCGCCGAAGTGCGACTCCACCCCCAGGGCGAGCAGGTGCTCGTGGAAGATCTCCATCCGGCGCCGCGACCACGCGTGGTAGTAGAGCTTCAGCGGCGTCCAGGGCTCCCCCGCGCCGGGGTAGCGCCCGGGGTCGCCGGCCGCCTCGAACGCCTCCACCGACACCCGGTGGCACATGACGTGGTCGGGGTGGGGGTAGCCGCCGTTCTCGTCGTACGTGGTGATCACGTGCGGGCGGAAGCGGCGCACCAGCGCCACCAGCGGCTCGGACGCCACCTCCAGCGGCTCCAGGGCGAAGCAGCCCTCGGGCAGCGGCGGCGTCGGGTCGCCCTCGGGCAGCCCGGAGTCGACGAACCCCAGCCACTGGTGGCGCACGCCCAGGGCGGCCGCGGCGGCGGCCATCTCCCGCCGGCGCACCTCCACCATGTCGCGGGTCACGCGGGGGTCGCCCTTCAGGCGCGGGTTGAGGATGTCGCCGCGCTCTCCGCCGGTGCAGCTGACGACGAGCACCTCCGCGCCCTCGGCGGCGTAGCGGGCCGTCGCCGCGGCGCCCTTGGACGACTCGTCGTCCGGGTGCGCGTGCACGGCCATCAGGCGCAGCGGCTCCATGGCGTCCTCCGCGGTAGGGCCCCGCGCCGAGGTGCGGGCGGGGCGGGATGATGTGGCCAGCGGGCCGACCCGGCCAGCGTAGACAGCGGCGGCGAGCGCGCCGTCGGCAGGACGGAGGCGCCGTGAGCCAGCTCCCCGGGCGACCCCCGGAGCGCTACGGCGACCGGACCCCGCGCGAGCGGGCCCGCCGCCGCCGCGCCCTGGTGGCGGCCGTGGCGGCCCTGGTCGCCGCCGGCGTCGCGTACGCGGCCTGGTACGCCGTGTCCTCGGCCGGGGAGGTCAGCATCGACCCCCGCGGGTACGAGCGCGTCGAGGGCGGGGTGCTGCGGGTGACCTTCACCGTGACCCGCCCCGTCGGCACGGCGCTGGTCTGCGAGGTCGAGGCGCTGAGCTCCAGCGCCGCGCAGGTCGGCCTGGCCAGCGTCCCGGTACCGGCCTCGGACCGCCCGACGGACCTGGTCACCGCTGACGTGCGCACCTCGGAGCGGGCCACCACCGGGCAGCCGGTGGGCTGCGAGCCGGCCTGAGCGCCGCGGCGACGGGGCGGCGCCGTCGCCCTCCGCTGATAGCGTCTGTCCCTCCCGAACGCCCGCAGCCGAGCGGGGGACGGCGACCGACCGTCGCCCCTCCCCCGCCCCCGGCACCCCGAGGAGGCCCCATGGCCGAGACCAGCAGCGGCCCGTCGACCGGCAGCCCCGTCACCTGGCTGACCCAGGAGGCCTTCGACCGGCTGAGCGCCGAGCACGCCCACCTGGCGGGGCCCGGCCGCTCCGAGATCGCCAAGCGCATCGACGCCGCCCGCCAGGAGGGCGACCTGAAGGAGAACGGCGGCTACCACGCCGCCAAGGACGAGCAGGGCAAGCAGGAGGCCCGCATCCGCCAGCTCGAGCAGCTGCTGCGCACCGCCCAGGTGGGTGCGGCGCCGTCGTCCGACGTCGTCGCCCCGGGCACCGTGGTGACCGCCGAGGTCGCGGGCAGCGAGACGACGTTCCTCCTGGCCAGCCGCGAGGTGGGCGGCGGCACCGAGCTCGACGTCTACAGCGAGCAGTCGCCGCTCGGCGCGGCGATCCTCGGCAAGGCGCCGGGCGAGACGGCGACGTTCACCGCGCCGACCGGCAAGAGCATCACCGTCAAGGTCGTCGGCGTCGCCCCGTTCACCGGCTGATCACCGGCTGAGCTGGCCGGGGCGCTCCGCCGACGTCGCGGGGCCGATCGGCGGGCTGTCGGGCTCGTCGCGGGCGTCGCCGAGGGAGCTCCGCTCCGGCACCGGGTCGGGCTCCAGCAGCGCCGCCTCGACGTCCTCCTCCTCCTCGGGCAGCGGCCCGCCGTCCCCGCCCCGGACCAGGTAGGTCACCACGGTGTTGAGCACCGCGACCACCGGCACCGCGAACAGGGCCCCGACGATGCCGGCGAGGGTGATGCCCGCGGAGATGGCGAGGATGACGGCCACCGGGTGCACCGAGACGGCGCGCCCGAGCAGGAAGGGCTGGAGCACGTTGGACTCCAGCTGCTGCACGGCGAGCACCACCACGAGCAGGATCAGGGCCTTGGTGGCCCCCACGGTCACCAGGGCGACGAGCACCGCGACCGCTCCGGAGACCAGCGCACCGACGATCGGCACGAACGCCCCGAGGAAGATGATCACCGCCAGCGGCACCGCGAGGGGCACGCCCAGCAGCAGCGCGCCCAGCCCGATGCCGATGGCGTCGACGAACGCGACGACGACCGTGGCCCGCACGTAGGAGACCAGGGTGATCCACCCGCGCCGCACGGCGCCGTCGAAGGGCGCCTCCGCGCGCTGGGGCAGCAGGCGCACGCACCACTCCCAGATCTTCTGTCCGTCGTAGAGGAAGAAGATCAGCAGGAACAGGACGACGAACGCCCCGGTGATCAGCGAGGTGGCGGCCGAGGTCAGGGTGAGCAGCTGGCTGGCGATGGTGGCGACGTTGCTCTGCAGCTGCGCCTGCAGCTGGTCGACGTAGCCCGTCAGCTGCGAGGTGGACAGGGCCAGCGGCCCGTCGGAGAGCCAGGTCTGCACCTCCTCGAGGCCGCTGTTGACCGAGGCGACGAGGTCGGCGGCCCCGGCGCTGACCCGCGTGGTCACCAGGGTGATGAGCCCGACGAGCACCGCCAGGGTGGCGACGACCACCACCACGACGGCCAGCACCCGCGGGATGAGCAGGCGCACCAGGCCCTCGACCACGGGGGCCAGCAGCGCCGCGAGCAGCAGCGCCACCAGGAGCGGGATCAGCAGCGAGGAGAACCGGCCCAGGACCTGGGAGGTGAAGTACACGCCGGCCCCGATGACCAGCAGCCGCCAGGCCCAGGCCGCCGCCACCCGCACCGCGAGCGGGATCGCCACGTCCTGCACCGGTGGGGGCGGGACGCGGGTCAGCCTGGTCCGGGTCGGCACCCGGTCAGTGTGGCAGCGATCACGCTCCTGCGGCTGCGAGGGCCTGCTCGAGGTCGGCGAGCAGGTCGTCGACGTCCTCGAGCCCCACCGAGAGGCGCACGAGGTCGCCCGGCACCTCCAGGGGCGAGCCCGCCACGGAGGCGTGCGTCATCCGCCCCGGCAGCTCGATCAGCGACTCGATGCCCCCGAGGGACTCCGCGAGCAGGAACACCCCGGTCCGGGCGACCAGCGCGGCGGCGGCGTCCGGGGAGCCGACCTGGAAGGAGACCATGCCGCCGGGGCGGCGCATCTGCGCGGCTGCCACCAGGTGCCCGGGGTGCTCGGGCAGCCCCGGGTAGTGCACGCGGGTGACCCCGGGCTGGTGGGTGAGCCACTCGGCGACCCGCTCGGCGGAGTCGGTGTGCCGCTCCATCCGCACCGCCAGGGTCTTCAGGCCCCGCAGGGTCAGCCACGCGTCGAACGGCCCCGCGACGGCGCCGGCGGCGTTGTGCAGGAACCCCAGGTCGGCGGCGAGCTCCTCGGCGCGGGCGTCGCCGGGCCCGGCGCGCAGCACCAGGGCGCCGCCGACGACGTCGGAGTGGCCGCCGACGTACTTGGTGGTGGAGTGGACGACGACGTCGGCGCCGAGCACCAGGGGGGTCTGGAGGTAGGGGGTGGCGAAGGTGTTGTCGACCACCAGCAGCGCCCCGGCGTCGTGGGCGACGTCGGCCAGGGCCCCGATGTCGGCGATCCGCAGCATCGGGTTGGTCGGGGTCTCGACCCACACCAGCTTCGTCCGGCCGGGGCGGATCGCGGCGCGCACCGCGTCGACGTCCGAGAGGCGCACGGGGGTGTGCTCGACCCCCCACGGCCCGAGCACGCGCGAGAACAGCCGGTGGCTGCCGCCGTAGGCGTCGTCGGGGGTCACCAGGTGGTCGCCGGGGCGCAGCACGGCGCGCAGCAGCACGTCCTCGGCGGCCAGGCCCGAGGAGAACGCGAAGGCGCGGGTGCCCTGCTCGACGGCGGCCAGCGCGGCCTGCAGGGCGTCGCGGGTGGGGTTGGCCGAGCGCGAGTACTCGTAGCCGCCGCGCAGCCCGCCGACGCCGTCCTGGACGAAGGTGGTGGCCACCGAGATCGACGGGACGACGGCGCCGGTCGCCGGGTCGGGCTCGGACCCGACGTGGATCGCACGGGTGGAGAAGCCGGTCGCGGACCAGTCGGGGCTCACCTGGGGGCTCACCGCCCCATGGTAGGAGCGGCGCGGGAAGGCCCGGGGGCTCGCCGGGGTTGACCACCGTGGACGACGACCCGACCCGCGAGGAGAGCACGTGGCCCTGTTCGGCACCCGCACCAAGACGACGATGGTCTCCCCCGCCGAGGCCCTGCCCGGCCGGAGCGAGCGCGCCTACCGCGTGCCCCAGCGGCACGCCGTGCTCGGCACCCCGCTGGAGGGCCCGTGGCCGTCGGGCACCCAGGTGCTGCACGTGGCCATGGGCTGCTTCTGGGGGGCCGAGCGCACCTTCTGGGAGCTGGACGGCGTGGTCACCACCGCTGCGGGCTACATGGGCGGGTACACCCCGCACCCGACGTACGAGGAGACGTGCACCGCGCGGACCGGGCACACCGAGACGGTGCTGGTGGCCTACGACCCGTCGCGGATCAGCGCCGAGCAGCTGATGAAGGCGTTCTGGGAGTCGCACGACCCCACCCAGGTCAACCGCCAGGGCAACGACCTCGGCACCGCGTACCGCTCGGCGGTGTACTGGACCACCGAGGAGCAGCGCGCCGCGGTGGAGGCCACGCGGGCCGCGTTCGAGCCGCGGCTGCGCGACGCCGGTCTCGGGGCCATCGCCACCGAGCTGCGCCCGGCGTCCGACGCCGGGCCGTTCTACTACGCCGAGGACTACCACCAGCAGTACCTGCACAAGGTGCCGGGCGGCTACTGCGGGCTCGGCGGCACCGGCGTGACCTGCCCCGTGGGCGTCGTCGGCGCCTGAGCGCGCACCGGCCCTGACGCCGAGAGCCGCACCGTCCCCGGACGGTGCGGCTCTCGTGCGTGCTGGACTCGCTGGCCCGCACTTCCGCGGGGAAGTGCGCCTCTGAGGACTCCTGGCGCGCACCTCCGCGCAGAAGTGCGCTCAGGCTGTGCGCGGCATCGCGAACCGGGGCATCAGCCACCCCAGCAGCGGCCCGATGCTCAGCGCGAAGGCCAGCGTCCCGAGCCCGAGGGTGCCGCCGAGGGCGAAGCCGACGGCGACGACGGTCACCTCGATCATCGCCCGCACCAGGCGCACCGACCCCCCGGTGCGCGCGACCAGCCCGGTCATCAGCCCGTCGCGGGGCCCCGGTCCGAGGTCGGCCCCGACGTAGAGGGCCGTGGCCACCGCGTTGAGCAGCGTGCCGGCGACCAGCAGCGCGAGGCCGGCGCCGAGGCCGCTGGCCCGCGGGAGCACGGCCAGCGCGGCGTCCACCCCCGCGGCGATGAGGACGACGTTGCTCAGCGTGCCGAGACCGGGCCGCACCCGCAGCGGCACCCACAGCAGCAGCAGCGCGGCGCTGGCGACGAGGATCGTGAGCCCCAGGCTCCAGCCCGCCCGGAGCGCGACGCCCTGGTGCAGCACGTCCCAGGGCATGTTGCCCAGCCCGGCGCGCACGAGCAGGGCGATGCTGACGGCGAAGAGCAGCTGGCCCACGGCGAGCCGCACCAGGCGGTGCGGCATCGACCAGGCCGGCCGCCCGGAGCGCTCGCGCGACGCGGTCACGGCGGCGCGGGCCGGCCGGTCAGCGCGCGGCGTTGGAGCGGTACGGGGCGGACGGCATCGACGCGGCGCCCCAGCCCTCGTGCGAGGCGGGGCCGGTGCGGTGGCCGTAGCCGTCGACGCGGACCTCGTGGACGAGGCTGACGATCGCGGCCGCGACGAGGAGGAGCAGGGCGGTGGTGAGGAGGACGGAAGCCATGGCTCTATTGTCGCCCATGGTTGGCCTTTCTTTACAGTGCCAATCCCCGTACAGTGGCTCCATGGCCTCCTCCACGGACCGCCCCGCGGCGGGCTCCGGCGGCATCACCGCCGACCGCCTGGCCGTCCTGATCGGGCGCGACACCCTCCACGCGCCGCTGAACGCCTCGCTGGCCACCAACATCCGGGCGATGGTCTCCGACGGCCGCCTGCCGGTCGGCTCGCGGCTGCCGGCCGAGCGCGAGCTGGCCACGGCCCTGGGGCTGAGCCGGGTCACCGTCAGCACCGCCTACCGGCGCCTGCGCGAGCAGGGCTGGGCCGGGGCGCACCAGGGCTCCGGCACCTGGACGCGGACGCCGGACGGCGGCCGGGTGGTCGCCGCATGGGTGCCGGGGGTGCCGCTGGAGGGCCAGCTGGACCTGTCGTACACCGCGCCGTCCGGACCGCCGGAGGTGGCCGAGGCGTACGCCACCGCGCTGACCATGCTGCCGCGGCACCTGCCGGGCCACGGCTACGCCCCGCAGGGCCTGCCCGAGCTGCGCGAGCGCCTGGCCGCGCGGTTCACGGCGCGGGGGCTGCCCACGTCGGTCGAGCAGGTGGTGGTCACCCTCGGCGCGGCCGGGGGCATCACCGCGGCGCTGCGGGCGCTGACCGACCCCGGCGACCGGGTGCTGGTCGAGCACCCGGTGTGGCCCAACGCGCTCGACGTGCTCGGGGTGCTGCGCACCCGGGCGGTGCCCGTGCCCCTGGACCCCGAGCGGACGGCCGAGTTCGTCGCCGCCCTGCACCGGGCCGCACGGCAGACCTCGGCGCGGGCCGCCTACCTGGTGCCCGACTTCTCCAACCCCACCGGCGCGGTCCTCGACGTCGAGGACCGCCGCCACCTGGCCGCCAGCCTGCAGCAGCAGGACGTGACCGTGCTGGCCGACGAGACCCTCACCGACCTCCCCCTCGAGGGGCAGGAGGTCCCACCGCCGCTGGCCGCCTTCGCCCGGCCCGGCGCGGTCGTGACGGTGGGCTCGCTGAGCAAGGCGGTGTGGGCCGGCGTCCGCACCGGGTGGGTGCGCGGGGAGGCCCCGTTCCTGGCCCGGGTGGCGTCGGCGATGTCGCGCGAGCACGGCTCGCTCTCCATCGTCGACCAGCTGGCCGCCTGCGCCCTGCTCGACGGCCTGGACGACGCCCTGGTCCGCCGGCGGGCCGAGCTGCGCACCCAGCGCGACGCGCTGGTGGCCGCCCTGGCCGCCCGGCTGCCCGAGTGGCGGGTGCCGGTGCCCGACGGCGGCCTGTCGCTCTGGTGCCACCTGCCGCCGGGCACCTCGAGCTCGCTGCTGGCCGACGCCGCGGAGCCGCTGGGCCTGCGGATCGCCACCGGCTCCCGGTTCGGCACCGGGCACGCCTTCGACGACCGGCTGCGCCTGCCGTTCACCCAGCCGGTGCCCGTGCTCGAGCGGGCGGTGGAGCTGCTGGTCGCCGCCCGCGACGCCGCCGCCGCCGGGCACGGCCGCCGCCCGGCCCCGCGCGAGGCGGTCCTGCTCGGCTGAGCCGCCCAGCCGCCTCGGGCCGGCTCAGCCCGCCAGGTGCCGGCTCAGCCCGCCAGGTGCGCGAGCAGGTCGGCGCGGGTGACCACGCCGGCGGGCTTGCCCTCCACCGCCACGAGCACCGCGCCGGCGGCCTTGAGGTGGCGGCGCAGGTCGTCGATGCTCTCCCCCGCGCCGACCAGCGGCAGGGGTCCGTCCATGTGCGCCGAGACCGGGTCGGCCAGGCGCGCCGTCCCGGCGAAGACGGCGTCGAGCAGGCCCTCGGCGGTCACCGAGCCGGCCACCTCACCGGCCATCACCGGTGGCTCCGCGCCGACCACGGGCATCTGCGAGACGCCGTACTCGGTGAGGATCGCGATGGCGTCGCGCACCGTCTCGGTGGGGTGGGTGTGCACCAGCGCGGGCAGGTCGCCCGACTTGCGGCGCAGCACCTCGCCCACGGTGCCCCCGCCGGCCCCGGCGTCGCCGTCGAGGAAGCCGTACGAGCGCATCCACCGGTCGTTGAAGATCTTCGACAGGTACCCGCGGCCGCTGTCGGGCAGCAGCACCACCACGACGTCGTCCGGCCCCGCGGCGCGCGCGACGGCCAGGGCCCCGACCACGGCCATCCCGCACGAGCCGCCGACGAGCAGGCCCTCCTCGCGGGCCAGGCGGCGGGTCATCGCGAACGCGTCGGCGTCGGAGACCGCGATGATCTCGTCGGGCACCGACGGGTCGTAGGCGCGGGGCCAGAAGTCCTCGCCGACGCCCTCGACCAGGTAGGGGCGCCCGCTGCCGCCGGAGTAGACCGAGCCCTCGGGGTCGACCCCGACCACGCGCACCCGGCCCCCCGCGGCGGCCGGGCGGTCGGCCGAGGCGTCCTTGAGGTAGCGGCCGGTGCCCGTGATCGTGCCGCCGGTGCCGACGCCGGCGACGAAGTGGGTGACCCGGCCGTCGGTGTCCTTCCAGACCTCCGGGCCGGTGGAGGCGTAGTGGCTCGCCGGGCCGGCGGGGTTGGAGTACTGGTCGGGCTTCCACGCGCCGGGGATCTCGCGGGCCAGCCGGTCGCTGACCGAGTAGTACGAGTCGGGGTGGTCGGGCGGCACCGCGGTGGGGGCCACCACCACCCGCGCGCCGTAGGCGGTGAGCACGTCGCGCTTGTCCTGGGCGACCTTGTCGGGGCACACGAACACGCACGAGTACCCGCGCTGCTGCGCCAGCAGGGCCAGGCCCACGCCCGTGTTGCCCGACGTCGGCTCCACGATCGTGCCCCCCGGGCGCAGCGCGCCGGAGGCCTCCGCCTCGTCGACCATCCGCTCGGCGATCCGGTCCTTGACCGAGCCGCCGGGGTTCAGGTACTCGAGCTTGGCCAGCACCGTCGCCCGCACCGGCTCGACGCCGTCACCGCCCCGCGTCACCGCGTGCAGGCGCACCAGGGGCGTCCCGCCGATCAGGTCGACCACGTTCTCCGCGTACTCCACCCGGCCATGCTGCCACCGGCGGACGACGGCGGTGGCGGGGTCGGCGGTCGTACCGTGGTGGCCGTGTCCCGCGCCACCCGAGCCCGACGCGTCGCCGCGGCGGCCGCGTACGGCGGCGGGGGCGTCACCGCCGTCGGCCTCGGCGGGTACGCCCTGGTGAGGGTGCAGGCGCTGCTCGCCCGCCGCGCCATCGGCACCGCCCTGGGCCGCACCGCCCCCCACGCCCCGGAGCGCTACGGGGCGGGCGTCGGCGACGACCTGCGGGTGCTCGTGCTCGGCGACTCCTCGGCGGCCGGGCTCGGGGCGCAGACGCCGGAGCAGACGCCGGCCGCGATCGTCGCCACCGGCCTCGCCGCGATCTCGGGCCAGGCGGTGCGGATGGTCAACGTCGCCGCGGTGGGCGCGGTCTCGGCCGACCTCGACCGGCAGGTCGACACCGCCCTGGCGCGGCTGCCGGAGCCCGACCTGGCCCTGGTGCTGATCGGCGCCAACGACGTGACGCGGCGGGTGCGCCCGGTGGTGGCGGTGCGCCAGCTCGCCGCGGCGGTGACCCGGCTGCGGGCGGCCGGCGCGGAGGTCGTCGTCGGCACGTGCCCCGACTTCGGCGCCGTGCGGCCCATCGGCCGGCCGCTGCGGCACGTGGCCCGGCGCCTGAGCCGCGACCTCGCTGCGGCGCAGACCGTGGCGGTGGTCGAGGCCGGAGGGCGCACGGTCTCCCTCGGCGACCTGCTGGGGCACGACTTCGTCGAGCGGCCCGCGGAGATGTTCTCCGCCGACCTGTTCCACCCCTCCCCCGCCGGCTACGCGCGGGTCGCCGCGGTGCTGCTGCCCACCGCCGTGGCCGTGCTCGGCCTGTGGCCGCAGCCCCCCGCCTCGGCCGCGGCACCGGCGGGCGGGTCGGTGAGGGTGACCCCGCTGGCCGAGGCCGCCGCCACCGCCGCGCACCAGCCGGGCACCGAGGTGGCGCCGGCGCGGGTCGCGGGCGCCGACCGCGGCCCGTGGGGCCGCTGGTCGCAGGTGCTGCGGCGGCGCCGCCACCCGCAGGCGCCGGCGCCCGCGCTCCAGCCCGCCCAGCGCTCGACCGACCAGCCCTCGACCCGCCAGGAGCCCTGATGCCCGACGCCGTGATCGTCTCCGCCGTGCGCACCCCCGTCGGCCGGGCGCGCAAGGGCGCGCTCGCCGGCGTCCGGCCCGACGACCTGGCCACCACGGCCGTCCGCGCCGCGCTCGACGCCGTGCCGCAGCTCGACCCGGCCGAGCTGGACGACCTGCACCTCGGCTGTGCCGAGCCCTCCGGCGAGGCCGGGTCGAACCTGGCGCGGGTCGTCGCCGTGCTCGCCGGCCTCGACGGGGTGCCCGGGGTGACGGTCAACCGGTTCTGCGCCTCCAGCGTGCAGACCACCCGGATGGCGCTGCACGCGATCCGGGCCGGCGAGGGCACCGCGTTCGTCTCGGCGGGGGTCGAGTCGGTCTCCCGCTACCCCGCCTTCGCCGGCGCCGGGCAGAGCGAGGACCGCTACCTGAACCCGGCCTTCGACGCCGCGCGCGAGCGCACCGCGCAGCGCGCCCGACCCGGCGCGGGCACCTGGAGCGACCCGCGGGCGAGCGGCGACCTGCCCGACGTCTACCTGGCCATGGGCCAGACCGCCGAGAACGTCGCCGCGCTGCGCGGGATCAGCCGCGAGGAGCAGGACGCGTGGGCGCTGACCAGCCAGCAGCGCGCCGCGCGGGCCGCCGCGGCGGGGCTGTTCGCGCGCGAGGTCGTGCCGGTGCCGCTGCCCGGGGGCGGGGTGCTGGAGGCGGACGAGTCGCCGCGGCCGGCCACCACCGCCGAGGGCCTGGCCGCGCTCGCGCCGGTCTTCCGCGAGGACGGCACGGTGACGGCGGGCAACTGCTGCCCGCTCAACGACGGCGCCGCGGCCCTGGTGGTGATGGCGGACGCGCGGGCCGCGGAGCTCGGCATCACGCCGCTGGCGCGGATCGTGGCCACGGGGGTCTCGGCCCTGTCGCCGGAGGTGATGGGGCTCGGGCCGGTGGAGGCCTCGCGCCGGGCGCTGGCGCGGGCCGGGATGACGATCGGCGACGTCGACCTGGTGGAGGTCAACGAGGCCTTCGCGGCGCAGGTGCTGGCCGGCGCCGCCGACCTCGGGGTCGACCCCGAGCGCCTGAACGTGCACGGCGGGGCGATCGCGCTGGGGCACCCGTTCGGGATGTCGGGGGCGCGGATCACCACGACGCTGCTGACCGCGCTGCGCGCGCGGGACGAGACCACGGGCCTGGTGACCCTCTGCGTGGGCGGCGGCCAGGGGATGGCGATGGTGCTCGAGCGCCTCTCCTGACCCCCCTCCCCCCGCACGTGTGGGGGTACGTGCGCTCTTCCGGGCCTGAGACGCGCACGTACCCCCACATGTGTGAGGAGGTGAGAGTCAGGGGAGGGCGCGGCGCAGGGCGGTGAGGCGGTCGGCGACGTCGACGAGCGCCGCGTCGTCGAGGCGTGCACCGGCCGGGGCGCTCCCTGGCGCTCCGGGCGACCCCGCGAGGCGCAGGACGTCGCGGGCGAGGACGGCCAGCTGATCGCCCAGCGCGTGCAGGGCCAGCTCCGGGACCGCCCGCGCCGGGTGTCCCTCCGCGCGGCCGGCGACGTCGGCCAGGTGCTGCAGCAGCGGCCGCACCAGCTCGACCGGCGCGGCCGCCGTCGGGGCCGGGCCCGCGGGCAGCCCGACGACCGGCCCCGGACGCGCCAGTCGGGCGGGACCGAGGGCGGCCAGCCGGGTGAGGACCCGGCCGAGCTCGACCTCGACCCGCCCGACGGGCGTGCCGGCGTCGGCGGTGGTCAGTCGTCGCCGCGCAGGATGGAGAGGATGCGCAGGAACTCGATGTAGAGCCAGATCAGCGTGACGACCAGGCCGAACGCCGCGGTCCAGGCGTAGCGCTGCGGGATGCCGTTGCGGACGCCCTGCTCGATGAAGTCGAAGTCGAGCACCAGCGAGAGGGCCGCGAGCACGGCGCCGACGGCGCCGATCAGCAGGCCGAAGGCGCCGCCGCGAAGGCCGCCGCCCGTGACGAGCACGAGGACGAGGTTGATCAGCGAGAACAGGGCGTAGCCCATGATCGCGCCGAGCATGACCTTCTTGAACTTCGCCGTCGCGCGGATGACCCGGCTGCGGTAGAGGCCGAGCATCACCGCGAACGTCGTCAGGGTGGCGAGCACGGCCTGCACCACGATGCCGTTGAACGCCGTCTCGAACATCTGGCTGATGGCGCCGAGGAACACGCCCTGGACGCCGGCGTAGGCCAGCATCAGGGCGGGCGACGGCTCGCGCTTGAAGGCGTTGACCAGGCCCAGCACGAGGCCGGCGATCGCGAACGGGATCGCCAGGGCGCCGAGCTGCAGCACCCACGCGACCGCGGCGGCCGCGACGACCACCGTCAGCATGCCGCCGGTGCGGATGACCACGTCGTCGTAGGTCATCCGCCCGGTCTGGGCGGGTCCCGCGGACGGCGAGGCGTAGAGGTCCTCCAGCGACGGGCCCTGCTGGGTGCGCGCGGTGGACGTGGCGGCGCCGGACGCCGACCCGAAGGTGGCGTAGCCGCCGCCCTTGAAGGCGTCGGACCGACTCAGGATCGGGTTGTTGCTCTGCATGCCCACCATGGTAATGGTTCGGTAAAGAACCCGACAGCCCGGGGCCGCCGACCGGACCAGCCGCGCCCCCGGCGGGACTCGAACCCGCACTGCGGCGCTTTTAAGGCGCCTGCCTCTGCCGGTTGGGCTACGAGGGCCGTCCCGGAGGCCGCCCGGGCCGCCGCGCCCTAGGGGCGGGGGCCGTTGTCGGCGGCCGCGCCGGCCAGCCGCGGCTGCGGGGTGGGCCCGGCCGACAGCACGAACTCCTCGCGCGGGCGGGAGCGGCGGGCGAGGGCCACGGTGTCGCGGCGGAACGCGCCCTGGCCCACCCAGTCGAGCAGCACCCGGAACTTGCGGTTGAACGTCGGCACCGCCAGCAGGTGGTAGCCGCGGTGCATCACCCACGCCGGGAAGCCCTTGACCTTCACGCCGTAGATGGTCGCCACGCCCTTGCCGAGGCCGAGCGAGGCCACCGAGCCCGCGTACTTGTGGCTGTAGTCCTTGGGCGCCTCGCCGCGCAGCACGGCGACGACGTTCTTCGCCAGCAGCTTCGCCTCGCGGACCGCGTGCTGGGCGTTGGGGGCGCAGAACGTGCCCGGGTCCTTGGTGATGTCGGGCACCGCGCAGCAGTCGCCCGCGCCCCAGGCGCCCTCGACGATCCCGTCGTCGCCCGAGACCCGCAGGTCGGCGCGCACCCGCAGGCGGCCCATCTTGTCGAGCGGCAGGTCGGTGTTGGCCAGCACCGGGTTCGACTTGACGCCGGCGGTCCACACCACGGTGTCGGCGTCGAACTCCGTGCCGTCGGAGAGCACGACGTGGCCGCCCTCGCAGGCCTTGAGGAAGGTCTCGAGCCGGCAGTCGATGTCGCGCTCGCGCAGCTGCTGCAGGGTCCAGCGACCCATCTCCTCGCCCACCTCGGGCAGGATCCGGTTCAGGGCCTCGACGAGCACGATGTTGAGGTCGCTGCGCTGCAGCGTCGTGTACTGGTCGACCGCGCTGCGCAGCAGGTCCTCGACCTCGGCCAGCGCCTCGATGCCGGCGTAGCCGCCGCCGACGAAGACGAAGCTCAGCGCGCGGCGGCGCTCGGGGCCGTCGGGCATCGACGCGGCGGCGTCGAGCCGGTCGAGCACGTGGTCGCGGACGGCGGCAGCCTCCTCGATCGTCTTGAAGCCGATGCCGACCTCGGCGAGCCCCGGGATCGGCAGCACGCGCGAGATCGAGCCGAGGCCGACCACGAGCTGGTCGTAGTGCAGGGTCAGCTCCTCGCCCTGCGGCGGCTGCACGGTGGCGGTGCGCGAGGCGTGGTCGACGCCGGTCACGGAGCCGGTGACGACCTCGAAGCCCTGGCGCTTGAGGTTGCCGCGCAGCGAGACGACCACGTGGCGGGCCTCGATCGAGCCGGCGGCGACCTCGGGCAGGAAGGGCTGGTAGGTCATGTACGGGCGCGGGTCGACGACGGTGACCTCCGCCTCGCCGGGCTTGAGCCCCTTCTTGAGCCCCAGGGCGGTGTAGAGGCCGACGTAGCCCCCGCCGAGGAGGAGGATGCGGGGCGTGGCGGCCGCCGCGGGCGTGGTGGAGGCGCTCGCCGACTCCTGCGTGGTCGCGGTCATGGGGAGCAGCGTAGGGACGGCGTGGCCGCCTGACGACTCAGGGTCGCCCGGGCGGGCCCGCCAGGTCCACCGCCCGGCGCACGGCGGCGTCGAGCATGGGCGCGGTCAGCCGGCGGGTCGAG
>CADCUY010000484.1 GCA_902806005.1 uncultured Quadrisphaera sp.
CGCCGGCCGGAGCCCCGACGGTGCTGCTCTACGCGCACCACGACGTCCAGCCGCCGGGCACCGAGCAGGGCTGGACCACCCCCGCCTTCGAGCCCGCCGAGCGCGCCGGGCGGCTCTACGGGCGGGGCGCGGCCGACGACAAGGCCGGCGTGGCGGTGCACGTGGGGGCGCTGCGGGCCGTGCTGGCGCAGTGGGGCCCGGACGACGGCGTCGGCGTCACCGTGTTCGTCGAGGGGGAGGAGGAGGTCGGCTCGCCGACCTTCGCCGCCTTCCTGCGCGAGCACCGCGCGCTGCTGGCCGCCGACGTCGTCGTGGTCGCCGACTCCGACAACTGGGACGTCGACACCCCCTCGCTGACCACCAGCCTGCGCGGCCTGGTCGACGCCACGGTCGTCGTCCGCACCCTGGACCACCCCGTGCACTCCGGCCTGTACGGCGGCCCCGTGCTCGACGCGACCACCGCGCTGGTGCGGCTGCTCGACCGGCTGCGCGACGAGACCGGGGGCCTCGCGGTGCCCGGCCTGCGCGCCGGGCCCGCGCCGGAGGTGCCGTTCGGCGAGGAGCGGCTGCGCGCGGACGCCGGGGTGCTCGACGGCGTGCAGCTGCTCGGCGACGGCACCGTGGCGCAGCGGCTGTGGACGGGGCCGGCGCTGACCGTGGTCGGCGTGGACGTCCCACCGCTGGAGCGCGCGTCGAACACCCTGCAGGGCACCGCCACGGCCCACCTGTCGCTGCGGGTGCCCCCCGGGCAGCAGCCGGAGGAGGCGCTCGCGGCGCTGCGCGAGCACCTGCTGGCCACGGCCCCGTGGGGCGCCCGCGTCGAGGTGGCGATGGACGGCGGCGGGCAGCCCTTCCAGGCCCGGGTCGACGGCCCCGTGCACGACCTGGCCGTGGAGTCGCTGGCGCGGGCCTGGGACGGCGCGGCGCCGGTGCACGCCGGCATCGGCGGGTCGATCCCGTTCATCGCCGACCTCGTCGACGCCCTGCCCGGCGCCGTGGTGCTGGTGACCGGGGTGGAGGACCCCGACACCCGCGCCCACGGGCACGACGAGTCGCTGCACCTGCGGGTGCTCGAGCGGGCGACGCTGGCCGAGGCCCTGCTGCTCGCCGGGCTGCGCGACGCCGTCCCGACGCCCGCGGGCTGAGGCGACCGGTGGGGCCGGTGCTGCCGGGCGCCGGTCCTGCCGGTCGTACGCTGGGGAACACCCGGCGCGCCCCGCGGTGTTGGCCGTGGTGAACGCACGCCCCGCCCTCGTCCCTGGAGGACCCTTGACCGACATCGCGACCGGCACGGCGCCCGTCACCGCGCCCCCCGCCGCCCAGCCCGAGGCCGAGGCGACGCACGGCGTCGAGCTCACCGACGTCGCGGCGACCAAGGTCGCCAGCCTGCTCGCCCAGGAGGGCCGCGACGACCTGCGGCTGCGCGTGGCCGTGCAGCCCGGCGGCTGCTCCGGCCTGATCTACCAGCTGTACTTCGACGAGCGCTTCCTCGACGGCGACGCCGCCCGCGACTTCGGCGGGGTCGAGGTCATCGTCGACAAGATGAGCCGCCCGTACCTCGAGGGCGCCTCGATCGACTTCGCCGACACCATCGAGAAGCAGGGGTTCACCATCGACAACCCCAACGCGGGCAGCAGCTGCGCCTGCGGCGACTCCTTCCACTGAGCGAGCAGAGCCACTGAGCGAGCAGAGCCGGCCGGGCCGCTGAGCCCGCCCGCGGAGCCGCCGCCGTCCCCCTACGCCCCGGGGATGGCGGCGGCTCTGCGTCGTCTGCGGCGCGCCCGCCGCCCGGCCGACGAGGTCGCCGGGGTGGGGGGCGACCTCGCCCCGGGCACCCTGCTGGCCGCCTACCGGGCGGGCCTGTTCCCGATGGGCCTGGGCGGCGGCGGGGCGGGGCCGATCGGCTGGTGGTGCCCCGACCCGCGCGGGGTCCTGCCCCTGGACGGCCTGCGCGTCTCCCGCTCCCTGGCGCGCTCGGTGCGCCGCGCCGAGGTGCGCGTCGACACGGCCTTCGCCGCCGTGGTCGCCGGCTGCGCCGACCCGGGCCGCTCCGGCCGGTGGATCACCCCCGACGTCGCTGCCGCCTACACGGCCCTGCACGAGCTGGGGTGGGCGCACTCGGTGGAGACGTGGGTGGACGGCGAGCTCGCCGGCGGCCTCTACGGGGTCGCCGTGGGCGGCCTGTTCGCCGGGGAGTCGATGTTCTCCCGCCGCCCCGACGCCTCCAAGACCGCCCTGGTGGGCCTGGTCGCGCTGCTCCGCGACGGCGACGACGGGCACCGCCTCCTCGACGTCCAGTGGCGCACCGAGCACCTGGCGAGCCTGGGGGTGGTGGACGTGCCGCGCGAGGAGTACCTGCGCCGGCTGGAGCTGGCGCTCCGCGCCCCCTCGCCGCGGTGGCCGGCCCGCCCCGAGGAGCGCCCCGGGCCGGCCGGTGATCGGCCATGATGGGGTCGTGAGCAGCGAGCGGAGCAGGGGCCTGCGGGTCGGCGTCGTGGGGGCCACCGGGCAGGTGGGCGCCGTGGTGCGCCGGCTGCTGGCCGAGCGGGAGGTGCCGGTGGAGTCCGTGCGCTTCTTCGCCTCGGCCCGCTCGGCGGGCACGGTGCTGCCGTGGGCCGGCGAGGACGTCGTGGTCGAGGACGCCGCGACCGCCGACCCGTCCGGCCTGGACGTCGCGATCTTCTCCGCCGGCGCCGCCACCTCGCGCGAGCAGGCACCGCGGTTCGCGGCCGCAGGCGCCCTGGTGGTCGACAACTCCTCCGCGTGGCGGATGGACCCCGACGTCCCGCTGGTCGTCAGCGAGGTCAACCCGCACGCCCTCGGCGAGGCCCGCAAGGGGATCATCGCCAACCCGAACTGCACCACGATGGCCGCGATGCCGGTGCTGAAGGTGCTCGACGCCGAGGCCGGGCTGACCCGGCTGGTCGTCGCCACGTACCAGGCGGTCTCCGGCAGCGGGGTCGCGGGCGTCGCCGAGCTGGAGGGGCAGCTGCGCGCGGCCGCCGGGCAGGACCTGGCCGCGCTCGCCCTCGACGGCTCGGCGCTCGAGCTGCCGGAGCCCGTGACGTACGTGCGCCCGATCGCGTTGAACGTCGTCCCGCTGGCCGGCTCCCTGGTCGACGACGGCTCGGGGGAGACCGACGAGGAGCAGAAGCTCCGCAACGAGAGCCGGAAGATCCTCGAGCTGCCCGACCTGCTGGTCGCGGGCACGTGCGTGCGGGTGCCGGTCTTCACCGGGCACTCCCTGGCGGTGCACGCCGAGTTCGCGCGGCCGATCAGCCCCGAGCGGGCCACCGAGCTGCTCGCGGCGGCGCCGGGCGTGGTGCTGTCCGACGTCCCCACCCCGCTGGAGGCGGCGGGGGCCGACCCCAGCTACGTGGGGCGGATCCGCGCCGACCGCAGCGCGCCCGAGGGCCGCGGCCTGGTGCTGTTCGTCAGCAACGACAACCTGCGCAAGGGCGCGGCGCTGAACACGGTGCAGATCGCCGAGCTGCTCGCCGACCGGCTGCTCGCCGTCTGAGGGCCCGCGCCCCCGCTGCCCCGGGGGCGCTGCTCACGGGTGACCGGCAGGCGGCGCCCAGGTGCGACGGAGGTCACCCGCGACGGCCACCGGTCGCTGCGGGCCCCGCGGTACGCTCACGCTGTCGCAGCAGCGCCCCGAGCACGCCCGGGGCCCCACAGGATCGGGGAGCACCGAGTGTCCCAGGAGCACCACCCCGGCGCCCTCAGGGCGGCCGGCCGACGGCGCCCGCGGGTGCGCGCCGCCCTCACCGCCACCGGCGCCGGAGCGCTGGCCCTGGTGCTCAGCGGCTGCGGCCAGCAGATCGGCGACATCCGCAACGGCTACCTGCCCGGCACCGACGCCACGTCCTCGATCAACGAGACCGTGCGCAGCCTCTGGGTGGGCTCGTGGATCGCGGCGCTCGCCGTCGCCGCCACCATCTGGGTCCTCACCATCTGGTGCGTCGTGCGCTACCGCCGGCACAAGGGCGACACCGGCCTGCCCCCGCAGCTGCGCTACAACGTGCCCCTCGAGGTGCTCTACACGGTCGTCCCGCTGCTCATGGTGGGCGTGCTGTTCTACTACACGGCCCGCGACCAGCAGGCCATCGAGGAGCGGTACGAGGACCCCGCGGTGAACATCGAGGTCGTCGGCAAGCGCTGGGCCTGGGACTTCAACTACCTCGACGACGAGGTCTACGAGACCACCCGCCAGGTCGACCTCGACGGCGGCCTCACCGACGACCAGATCGAGGCCAGCATCCCGACCCTGTACATGCCCGTCGGGCAGCCCGCCGAGATCACGATCCGCTCGCGCGACGTCAACCACTCGTTCTACGTGCCCGCCTTCAACTACAAGAAGGACATGATCCCCGGGCGCACCAACTACATGTCGGTGACGCCCGAGGTCGAGGGCATCTACAAGGGCAAGTGCGCCGAGCTCTGCGGGCAGTACCACCAGTCGATGCTGTTCAACGTCGAGGTGGTCTCGCAGGAGGAGTTCGACACAGAGATGGCGGCGCTGCGCGAGCGCGGCCAGACCGGGGCCCTCGAGGTCGACCTCGGCCCCTCGGACCTCAACGCCGACCTCACCGAGGACCAGGTCGGCGAAGACGGCGGAGAAGAGGAAGACCAGTCATGACCACCTACTTCGAGGTCGACCGGGTCACGACGGGGACGCGCATCCCGCGCTCCCGGGCGGTGACGCGGCGTGAGAACCTCGGCAGCAAGATCGTCAAGTGGGCGACGAGCACCGAC
>CADCUY010000485.1 GCA_902806005.1 uncultured Quadrisphaera sp.
GGGCGCGCGGCCCTCAGCCACGGTGTCGCGGCCGGCGACGTAACCGAGCGCGGGGCGCGGTTGTGGGGCCGCGCCGACCGCCCCGGGCGGCTGGTCGCCGAGGTCGTCATGCCCGGGCGCGGCGGGGTGCGCCGGGTGCGCGGGCCCTACGTCGACGTCGACACCGACCTCACCGGCACGGTGCGCCTGCGCGACCTGGCCCCGGGCGAGACCTACGAGTACCGCCTGCTCGTCGAGGGCCGCGACGGCGACGGCCCGGCCACCAGCGGCCGGCTGACCACGGTGCCCGCCGACGAGCGCGACGTCTCCTTCGCCTGGACCGGCGACACCGCCGGGCAGGGCTGGGGCCGCCACGTCGAGCGGGGCATGCCCGGCTACGCCGCGATGGCCGCGACCGACCCCGACTTCTGGGTGCACTCGGGCGACACCGTCTACGCCGACGGGCCGATCGCCGAGAGCGTGGCGCTGCCCGACGGCAGCACCTGGCGCAACGTGGTCTCCGACGGGGTCGAGGTCGTGGCCCAGGACCTCGAGGCCTACCGGGGCCGGCACCGCTACAACCTCGGCGACCCCCACGTGCAGGCGATGAACGCGCAGGTGCCCGTGTACGTGCAGTGGGACGACCACGAGGTCACCAACAACTGGTACCCCGGCGAGGTGCTCGAGGACGAGCGGTACACCACCGAGCGGCGCGTCGACGTGCTCGCCGGCCACGCCCGCCAGGCGTTCACCGAGTACTACCCGCTGGACGCCAAGCGCCGTGACGCCGAGGGCAAGGTCTACGGCCGCTTCTCCCGCGGCCCGCACCTCGACGTCTTCATGCTCGACATGCGCACCTACCGCGGGGCCAACAGCGCCAACCTCCAGCCCGCCGCCGGCCCCGAGACCCGCTACCTCGGCGCCGAGCAGGTCGACTGGCTCGTGCGCGAGGCCAGCCGCAGCACCGCCACGTGGAAGGCCGTGATGGCCGACATCCCCCTCGGGGTGGTCGTGCCCGACGGGTCGCTGCAGCAGGAGGGCGCCGCCAACGCCGACGGCGGCCCGCCGCTGGGGCGCGAGCTGGAGATCGCCGGGCTGCTCTCGCGGCTGAAGGCGGCCGGGGTGCGCGACCTGGTCTGGTTCACCGCCGACGTGCACTACTGCGCCGCCCACCGCTACGACCCGGCGCGCGCGCAGTTCACCGACTTCGACCCGTTCTGGGAGTTCGTCGGCGGGCCGATCAACTCCGGCACCTTCGGGCCCAACGCCCTGGACCCGACGTTCGGGCCGGAGGTGGTCTTCTCCGCCGTCGCCGACCACCCCAACCAGGACCCGGGCGCGGGCAACCAGTTCTTCGGGCTCGCCCGGGTCGAGGGCCGCACCGGCGCCCTGGAGGTCTCGCTGCGCGACACCCTCGGCCGGGTGCGGCACACCCAGGTGCTGCAGCCGACACCCCGGTGAGCCCCGCGCTAGCGTGCCGCGGGTGCCGGCGCGGGAGCTCGTGGTGCTCGGGACGGCGTCGCAGGTGCCCACCCGCACCCGCAACCACACCGGCCACCTGCTGCGCTGGGACGGCGCCGGCCTGCTGCTCGACCCCGGCGAGGGCACCCAGCGGCAGCTGACCCTGGCGGGCGTGCCGGCGTCCGCCGTCTCGGCCATCGCGATCACCCACGCCCACGGCGACCACACCCTCGGCCTGCCCGGGGTGCTGCAGCGGATGGCGCTGGACGGCGTCCGCGGCCCCGTGCCGCTGGTCTTCCCCGAGGCGGCGACCGGCGCCGTGGCCCACCTGCTCGGCGCCGCGGCGCACGCCGCGGAGCTGGTGGAGCCGCACCCGGTGACCGGCGACGGCCCCGTGCTCGCGCTGGCCGGCGCCGTGCTCGAGGCCGCGGCGCTGGACCACCGGGTGCCCGCGGTCGGCTACCGCCTGGTCGAGCCCGACGGGCGGCGGATGCTGCCCGGGGCCCTCGCCGCTCGCGGGATCGCCGGCCCGGACGTCGGTCGGCTGCAGCGCGAGGGCTCGCTGCCCACCGCGGACGGCGGGGTGCGGCTGGAGGAGGTCAGCGCCCCGCGGCCCGGGCAGCGGTTCGCCTTCGTCATGGACACCCGGGTCTGCGACGGCGCGGCCCGGCTCGCCGAGGGCGCCGACCTGCTGGTCTGCGAGGCGACCTTCTCGAGCGCGGACGCCGACCTGGCGCAGTCCTACGCGCACCTGACCGCGCGCCAGGCGGGCGAGATCGCCGCCGCGGCGGGAGCCCGGCGCCTGGTGCTCGCCCACTTCTCCGGGCGCTACCCCGACGCGGAGGTGCTGGGCGCCGAGGCGCGCGAGGTCCACGGCGACGTCGTGGTCGCCGAGGACCTGCTGCGGGTGCCGGTGCCGGCACGCAGGGTGGTCCCGTGAGCGGGCGCACTTCGGATCGGCGGACTCCGACTTGTGATGTCACAAGTCCGAGTCCGCCGTGCGGCGACGTCCGCCGGCCGCGGCGGGCGGCTCAGGCCCCGCTGTAGCCGAAGAAGCACCGCTCCCGGATCAGGTCCGCGACGGCGGGCGGCACCATCGACGTCCAGCTCTCGTCGCCGTCCTTGATCCGGCGCAGGACGTCGCGGCTGAGGATCGGCAGGTACTCGGGCTTGTAGCCGTCGAGGTGCACGAAGCTGCCGCGCCCGGCCAGGTAGTCGAACAGGGGCTGGAGCTCGGGCCCGACCTGGAGGTCGTCGACGGTGACCACGCGGCCGTCGTCGAGGTCCTGCATCGGGTAGACGAAGAGCTTCAGCTCGTTCTTGAACAGCCGCCCGAAGGTCTCCAGGATGCCGCCGGGCATGTGCGCGTGGTCCTTCTCGTCGAACAGGTCGCGCAGGCTCGGGACGCCCATGACCATCCCGATCCGCTCGCTGGTGCGCCAGGCGAGGTAGGCGGCGAGGCGGTGGTACTCGTAGTAGTCGGAGATGAGCACGGTCATCCCGCAGGCGGCGAGCAGGTCGACGCGGGCGAGGAAGTCGCGGCGGTCGACGTCCTGCCCCCCGGCCAGCAGGTTGCGCATCGTCAGCTCGGTGAGGGTGAGGATGGGGCGGCCGGCGACGGCGGGGTCGCGCTCGAACTCCTCGCGGGCGCACTCGAGCATGTCCATGTTCACCACCGTCGGCGGGCGGAAGCTGCCCCGCTCGACCAGCACCGCGTGCTTGCGCAGCGCCTCCGAGGGCTGGATGACCTGGCGGTCGGGGCCGAACATCGCGACCCCGCTGAGGCCCAGGTGCACGAGCTCGAGGGCCATCAGCCGGTTGTCGACCCGGCGGAACTCGATGCCCGAGAACGAGATCATGTCGATCTCGATGCGCCCGGTGGAGAGGCGGTCGAGCAGGCTGGCGACGAAGCGGCCGGGCTCGTCGCGCTCGAAGAACGCGGCGTGCAGCAGGTTCACGCCGACGATGCCGAGGGCCTCCTGCTGCAGGCCGGCGTCGTCGTCGAGCATCCGCACGTGCAGCACGACCTGGCTGGGCTCGTCGCGGGGGTGGGCCTGGAACTTGACGCCCATCCAGCCGTGGCACTCGTTGCCGCCGCGGTAGGAGCGGGCGACGACGGTGTCGGCGAAGGCGAAGAAGCACGTGTCGTCGCCGCGGCTGGTGGTCAGGCGGTCGATGTCGAGGTCGAGCTCGTGGTCGAGCATCGCCTGGAGGCGGCCGCGGGAGACGTAGCGCTCGGAGCGGCCGTACACGGCGTCGGAGACGGCCATGTCGTAGGCGGACATCGACTTGGCGATGGTGCCGGCGGCGCCGCCGGCGCGGAAGAACCAGCGGGCGACCTCCTGGCCGGCGCCGATCTCGGCGACGGTGCCGTACCAGCGGGGGTCGAGGTTGATCCGCAGCGCCTTCTGGAGGGTGTCCTCGCCGAGGGCCACGCTGGCGGACGTCCTCGCGCTGGAGTGCAGGGCCGTGGGCGGTGGTGGGGTCACGCCCAGCATCATCGTCCGGTCCGGGCCCGGACGTGAGGCCGAAACGGGAGTCCGTGCGGCTCGCTCAGGCGGCGGCCACGAAGTCCGTGAGCCCGGCCAGCAGCCGGTCGACGTCGCTCTCGTCGGTGTAGGGCGCGAGGCCGGCCCGGAGCCCGCCCTCGTCGCCGAGCCCGAGGTGGCGGGAGGCCTCGAGGGCGTAGAAGTGCCCGGCGGGGGCGTTGACCCCGCGCGCGGCCAGGTGCTCGGCCGCAGCCGCCGCGGCGCCGGGGCCCAGCGCGGGGAAGGTGAGCAGCAGCGTGGGCGTGCGGTGGGCGGCCCGGGAGCGCAGGACGACGCCGGGCAGGGCGGCGAGCCCGTCCTCCAGGCGCTCGCGCAGGCCGTCCTCGTGCGCCTCGACCGCGGCCATGGAGGCCAGCAGGCGCGCGCGGCGGGGCGCGGTCGGGTCGTCGCCGGGGGCCAGCGCGGCGAGGTGGTCGACGGCGGCGGTGGTGCCGGCCAGCAGCTCGTAGGGCAGCGTGCCGAGCTCGAAGCGCTCGGGCACGGCGTCGGTGGAGGGCGCGAGCTTGTCGGGGTGCAGGCCCTCGAGCAGGGCGGGCGCGGCGGCCAGGGCCGCGCAGTGCGGGCCGAGGAACTTGTACGGCGAGCACACGTAGAGGTCGGCGCCCAGCGCGGCGACGTCCACGGGGGCGTGGGCGGTCAGGTGCACGCCGTCCACCCACACCAGGGCGCCGGCCGCGTGCGCCATCGCGCTGACCGCCGGCAGGTCGGGGCGGGTGCCGACGAGGTTCGACGCCCCGGTCACCGCGACCAGCCGCGTGCGCTCGCTC
>CADCUY010000486.1 GCA_902806005.1 uncultured Quadrisphaera sp.
GTCGTCCGGCACCGCGGCGTCCACCCCGACACGCAGCACGCCGGGCGCCGGCACCCGGGCGTCGCCGAGGGCCAGCGCCGCGGCGGCGACGCCCGCGGGGGAGGAGGGGGTGATCAGCCCAGGCGCGCCTTGACGTCGGCGAGCGAGGGGTTGGTGGCCGCGGTGCCGTCGGGGAAGACCACGGTCGGCACGGTCTGGTTGCCGCCGTTGACCGACTGCACGTACTCCGCCGCCTCCGGCGACTCCTCGATGTTCACCTCGGTGAAGGCGATGCCCTCGCGGCCGAGGCCCTTCTTCAGCACCCGGCAGTACCCGCACCACGTCGTCGTGTACATCGTGATGGTGCCGGCGTCGGGCAGGGTCGGTGCGCTCATGCCTCCGTCAACCGCGCGGGCGGCCGCCGTCATCCCGGGCCGCGGGGCCCCGCTGGGCCGGGCGCTGGGCCAGGATGCGGCCATGACGACCCCGGACGCCGCCGGCTCCCTCGAGGACTTCGTCGCCGGCCTGCCCAAGGCCGAGCTGCACCTGCACCTGGAGGGCACCCTCGAGCCCGAGCTGCGGATGGCCCTCGCCGCCCGCAACGGGGTCGCGCTGCCCCACGCCACCGTCGAGGAGGTGCGCGCCAGCTACCGCTTCGACTCCCTGGCCAGCTTCCTCGCCGTCTACTACCCGGCGATGGACGTGCTGCGCACCGAGCAGGACTTCACCGACCTCGCCTGGGCCTACCTCCGGCGGGCCGCCGCGCAGGGCGTGCGCCGCGCCGAGGTGTTCTTCGACCCGCAGGCCCACACCGGCCGCGGGGTGCCGTTCGCCGTGGTCGTGGACGGGCTGTGGGACGCCGTCCGCCGGGCCCCCGCCGAGCTCGGCGTCGACGCGGCGCTGGTCATGTGCTTCCTGCGCGACCTCAGCGCCGAGTCGGCGATGGCGACCCTCGAGTCCTCCCTGCCCCACCGCGACCGGATCCTCGGGGTGGGGCTCGACTCCGACGAGCGCGGCAACCCGCCGGTGAAGTTCGCCGAGGTCTTCGCCCGCGCCCGGGAGGCCGGCTACCGGCTGACGATGCACTGCGACGTCGACCAGCCGGGCACCCTCGAGCACCTGCGCCAGGTGCTCGAGGTGATCGGCGTCGACCGGATCGACCACGGCAGCAACGTCGTCGAGGACCCGGCCCTGCTGGCCGAGGTGGTCCGCCGCGGGCTGGGGCTGACGGCGTGCCCGATCTCCAACGGCTTCGTCACCGCGCAGATGAAGGGCCCGGAGATCGCCCAGCTGCTGCGCGCGGGCGCGAAGGTGACCGTCAACAGCGACGATCCCGCCTACTTCGGCGGCTACGTCGCCGAGAACCTCGTGGCGCTCGCGCAGGCCCAGGGCCTGGGCCGGGCCGACCTGGTGCGGCTGGCCCGCAACTCCTTCGAGGTGGCCTGGGTCGACGAGCCGACCCGCGCCCGCTACCTCGCCGAGCTCGACGCGTACGCCGCGGCGGCCGGTGTGGACGACGCCTGACGGCTGTCGGTGGGGCGGGGCACACTGGCCCGTGCCATGAGCGCCCCCTCCGCGACGGCCTCCGTCGCCACCCTCGCCGACGCCGTCCTCGCCTCCCTCGACCCGGAGCAGCGCGAGGTCGCGACCGCCCTGCGCGGTCCCGTGTGCGTGCTCGCCGGCGCCGGCACCGGCAAGACCCGGGCGCTGACCCACCGGATCGCGTACGGGGTGCACTCGGGGGCGTTCCAGGCGGCACAGGTCCTCGCCGTGACGTTCACCGCCCGCGCCGCGGGCGAGATGCGCTCGCGGCTGCGCGACCTCGGCGTGCCGGGGGTGCAGGCGCGCACCTTCCACGCGGCGGCGCTGCGCCAGCTGCAGTTCTTCTGGCCCCAGGCCGTCGGGGGAGCGGTGCCGGTGCTGCTCGAGCACAAGGCCCGGCTGGTCGCCGAGGCCGCCAGCCGGCTGCGGCTGCGCGTCGACCGGGCGGCGGTGCGCGACCTCTCGGCGGAGGTGGAGTGGTCGAAGGTCTCGATGCTGACCCCCGAGACCTACCTGGCCCGCGCCCGCGCCGCCGGGCGGGGCACCCCGGGCGGCCTGGAGGTCGACGCGGTGGCCCGGCTGCTGCAGGCCTACGAGGACGTCAAGACCGACCGCGGCGCGATGGACTTCGAGGACGTGCTGCTGCTGACCGCGGCCATCCTCGAGGAGCGGCGCGACGTCGCCGACGCGGTGCGCCGCCAGTACCGCCACTTCGTCGTCGACGAGTACCAGGACGTCTCGGCCCTGCAGCAGCGGCTGCTCGACCTGTGGACCGGCGGCCGCGACGACGTCTGCGTGGTCGGCGACGCCAGCCAGACCATCTACTCCTTCGCCGGGGCCGACCCCTCGCACCTGCTCGAGTTCCCCCGCCGCCACCCGGGCGCGACGGTGGTGAAGCTGGTGCGCGACTACCGCTCCACCCCGCAGGTGGTGGCCCTGGCCAACGGGCTGCTCGACCGCGCGCCCGCCAGCGCCACCCGCGCCCGGGTGCAGCTGGTCGCCCAGCGCCCGGCGGGGCCCGCCCCCTCGTTCACCGGCTACGACGACGACGTGGCCGAGGCCGCCGGGGTCGCCGCGCGGGTGAAGGGCCTGCTCGCCGCCGGCACCCCGGCCAGCGAGGTCGCCGTGCTCTACCGCACCAACGGGCAGTCCGAGCCGCTGGAGCAGGCGCTGGCCGACGCCGGGATCGGCTACCTGCTGCGCGGCGGCGAGCGGTTCTTCGCCCGCCAGGAGGTGCGCCAGGCCGTGCTGCTGCTGCGCGGGGCCAAGCGCGGCGACGACGGCACCGAGCCGCTGGGCGCCGTCGTGCGCGACGTGCTGGCCACCGCCGGCTGGACGCCGGAGCCGCCGGCGGCCAGCGGGGCCGTGCGCGACCGGTGGGCCTCGCTGCAGGCCCTCGCCGCGCTGGCCGACGACCTCGCCGCGGCGCGGCCCGACGCCCGGCTGCCCGACCTCGTCGCCGAGCTGGACGAGCGCGACGCCGCCCAGCACGCCCCCGCCGTCGAGGGCGTCACCCTGGCCTCGCTGCACGCGGCCAAGGGCCTGGAGTGGGACGCGGTCTTCCTCGTCGGGCTCACCGAGGGCCTGATGCCCATCTCCTTCTCCAGCGACGACCCCGACGCGGTCGAGGAGGAGCGGCGCCTGCTCTACGTCGGGGTGACCCGGGCGCGCGAGCACCTGGCCCTGTCGTGGACCAGGGCCCGGACGCCGGGCGGCCGGGCCGGGCGGACGCCGTCCCGGTTCCTCGACGGGCTGCGGCCCGACCAGCCCCGCGACGGCTCCGCCTCGCGGCGGTCCGCGGGCTCCGGCGGGCGGGGCGGCGGGGGCGGGCGCCAGGGGCTGGCGCGCACCTGCCGGGGCTGCGGCGCGGTGCTCTCGGGCGCGGGGGAGCGCAAGGTCGGGCGGTGCGCCGAGTGCCCGCCGACCTACGACGAGGCGGTCTTCGAGCGGCTGCGGGCGTGGCGCACGAGCACCGCGAGCGAGGCGAAGGTGCCCGCGTACGTGGTCTTCACCGACGCCACCCTGGTGGCGATCGCGGAGCTCGGGCCCAGCGACGCCGCGGGGCTGGCCACCGTCGCCGGGGTGGGTCCCGCGAAGCTGGAGCGCTACGGCGACGCCGTGCTGGGCGTGCTCGCCGCAGAGCCCGCCTCAGAGCCCGCCGCGCCGACGCCCTGAGCCGACCCCCACGAAGGGCCCGAGGCTGAGCCGCCGGCCCGCTCCCGGGGGGTCCTGAGCCGTGCGGACGACGCGCGCGGTAAATGCCTTGCCCCCGTCGTCGGGGCTCCCCTAACCTCACGATCACCGGTCAACGGACCGGCAGGAACCCTCGCCCGCGCTGCGGGTGGGCCGCGACGGGAGGTGCCTCGTGATGGACATCACCACCACTCCGGGCGTCGCCGTCGTGAGCGCGTCCGTGACCACCGCTGCCCTCGGCGGCGTGCTCACGGGCACCACCTCCGGTGCCGGCCTGCGCGAGCGCCGCACGGCGCCCACGCACCGGTGCGCCTTCGGCGCCATCGCGCCCTCGGGTCCTGCCGCTCCAGCTGACCGGCTCCTCGGGAACCTCCGCCTCTCCGGCTAGGTCTCCGGGCGCCACTCCGCTGGGCCGCAGCTCCCCACCCGGGACTGCGGCCCCTCCTGCGCCCGCAGCCCTCTCCGCCACGGTCCGGCGAGCCTCTGGCTCGACCGCCGACCGGGCCCGCCGCGCCTCCTGGCGCGGGCCGCCGTCAGAGCACTCGAGGAGTCCCTCCCATGTCAGCCCTGCCCTGCCGGGTCAACGACCCGGACCTGTGGTTCGCGGAGTCCCCCGCCGACGTCGAGGCCGCGAAGGCCCTCTGCGTCGACTGCCCGCTGCGCCACGCCTGCCTCGAGGGCGCCCTGGACCGGGGCGAGCCGTGGGGCGTCTGGGGCGGCCAGCTGGTGCTCTCCGGCCAGGTCGTCGCCTTCAAGCGCCCCCGCGGGCGCCCCCGCAAGCACCCCGTCGCGGTCTGAGCCGCGCCACACCGACTCGAGGAGCACCGCCGTGACCCACGAACACCTGCTGCTGCACCGGCAGCGCGCCGCCGAGCTCGAACGCGCGGCGCACGAGCACCGCCTGGCCCGCACCTCGGCCGCGCAGCGCCGGGCCGAGCGGCTGGAGCGGCTGGCCGAGCGCCTGCTCGAGCGGGCCGCGTACCTCATCGGCCCCGCCGTGCCGTGGCCGACCACCGCGTCCGGCCGG
>CADCUY010000487.1 GCA_902806005.1 uncultured Quadrisphaera sp.
CGGGCTGCGCGCCGGCGCCGCGGCCGGCGGCGGGCCCGCGCCCACCGTGGTGGTCGTCGCGTACCGCCGCGCGACCATCGCGCTGGCCGACGAGGTGGTGCACCTGGACGCCGGGCGGGTGGTCGACCGCGGGACGCCGGACCAGCTGCTCGAGCGCGACCCCGGCTACGCCGACCTCGTCACCGCCTACGCCCGCGCCGCGGCCGAGCGCGAGGTGGCCGCCCGGTGAGCGCCACCACGGCCCCGCCGCGGGCCCCGGGCGCGATCGGCGCCAGCACCGGGGCGGGCACGTCCACCCTGCGCCGCGCCCTGGCGATCTCCCCGGAGACCACCACCGGCCTCGGGCTGACCCTGGCGCTGGCCGCGGTCACCGCGCTCGGCCGGGTCGTCGTCCCCCTCGCGGTGCAGCAGACCGTGGACGAGGGGCTGCTCGCCGAGGGCGGCGTCGACACCGCCCGCGTGGCGCTGACCACGGCCGGCGCGGCGCTGGTGGTGCTGCTCACCGGGCTGCTCAGCTACCGGGTCACGGTGCGGGTCTTCCGCGCCACCGAGGCCGGGCTGGCCACGCTGCGGGCGAAGGCCTTCGACCACGTGCACCGGCTGGCCGTGCTCACCCAGAACAGCGAGCGCCGCGGCGCCCTGGTCTCCCGGGTGACCTCCGACGTCGACACCATCTCCACCTTCCTGCAGACCGGCGGCATCGTGCTGCTGCTCTCCCTGGGCCAGCTCGGCGTCGCGGTGACCCTGATGCTCGTGCTCTCGTGGCAGCTGGGGCTGCTCGTGCTGGCGTGCTACCTGCCGCTGGTGCTCGCGATGCGGCCCCTGCAGCGCCGCGCGGCGCGCCGGTACGCGGGGGTCCGCGAGCGCTACGGCGACGTGCTGGCCGCGGTCAGCGAGTCGGTGGTCGGCGCCGACACCATCCGCGCCCACGCGGCGTCGGCCCGCACCTGGCGGCGCGTCGACGGCGCCGTGCAGGACCACCGGCGCTCGGCGGTGCGCGCTCAGGTCGCCACCGCCACCACCTCGGCGCTGGGCCTGGCCACCACCGGGCTGGTCCTCGTCGCGGTGGTCGTCGGCGGCACGCTGCTGGGCCTGGACGGCGGGATCACCCTGGGCCGGCTGCTGGCCTTCGTCTTCATCGTCAACCTCGTCA
This sequence comes from uncultured Quadrisphaera sp., assembly GCA_902806005.1. Lineage (GTDB taxonomy): Bacteria > Actinomycetota > Actinomycetes > Actinomycetales > Quadrisphaeraceae > CADCUY01. The sequence continues at coordinate 1,154 of CADCUY010000487.1, forward strand.
CCCAGCCCTTCCTGGCCCTGACCGAGGTGCTCAACGAGCTGCAGAACGCCCTGGCCGGGTGGCGGCGGGTGCTCGGGGTGCTCGACACCCCGGTCAGCGTGGCCGACCCCGGCGACGACGGGGTCGACCTCCCGCCCGGGCCGGTGGCCGTCGACGTCGAGGGCGTGACCTTCCGCTACCCCGGCGTCGACGAGGCCGGGCGGGAGCGGGCGCCGGTGCTGCGCGGGGTCGACCTGCACGTCGAGGCCGGGGCGCGGGTCGCCGTCGTGGGGGAGACCGGGTCGGGGAAGACCACGCTGACCCGGCTGGTCACCCGGCTGGTCGACCCCGACGAGGGCCGGGTGCTGCTCTCGGGCGTCGATGCGCGGCGGCTGCGGGAGGCCTCCCTGCACCGGCGCGTGGTGGTGGTGCCGCAGGAGGGGTTCCTCTTCGACACCACGGTGGGCGAGAACGTGCGCTTCGGGCGGCAGGGCGCCACGACCGCCGACGCCCGCCGCGCCCTGGACGAGCTGGGGCTGGGCGACTGGGTCGACGCCCTGCCCGCGGGGATCGAGACCGAGGTGGGCCAGCTGGGCGAGCGGCTCTCCGCGGGGGAGCGGCAGCTGGTGGCCCTGGCGCGCGCGCACCTGGCGGGCCCCGACCTGCTGGTGCTGGACGAGGCGACGTCCTCGGTCGACCCGGCCACCGAGGTGCGGCTGCAGCGGGCGCTGGCCGGGCTGCTGCTGGGGCGGACGTCGGTGGCGATCGCTCACCGGCTCTCCACCGCGGAGGCGGCCGACCTGGTGGTGGTCGTCGACGACGGGCGGATCGTCGAGGTGGGGACCTCGGAGGAGCTCGCCCGCGCCGGCGGGCCGTACGCGCGCCTGCACGACGCCTGGACCGCCCAGCACCGCTGACCGACCGGTGCGGCCCGTGCTGGAACGCTGCAGCGGGCCGTCGACACGCCGCGGGGGGAGCGCCTCGGAGCGGCGTGTCGGGTGCTGGTGCAGAGTTCCTGCTCGTGCCGGTGCACCCGCTCACCCGTGGCGCAGGCACCGGGCTGGCGGTCGGGCTCGCGCTCGCGGGCCTGCACACCGCCGCCTACGCGCTGCTGTTCGCCTGGTCCGCACTCACCAGCGAGCACGCCGGGCCGGCGGTGGAGGCGGCGGGCTACGTGCTGCTCATCGGCGCCGTCTCCGCCGTCGTGGGGGGCGCGGTGGGCACGGTCGGCGGCTGGCTGGTGGGCGCGGCCGTCCTCCTGGCGCCGAGGGCGCGCCCCCGCGTCCTCGCGGTGCTCGTCGTCCTCGCGGTGATGGTGCCGCTGACCGCGCCGCTACCGCGCGAGGGGTTCGCCCTGCCCTTCTCCTGGGTCGGCGCGGCCTCCACCGTGCTCGCCGCCGCCGCGATGGCCTGGCGCGCGCCCCGGATCGCCGCCCCCTGGTGACCGCGCTGCATCCTCCCGGGACGATGCAGCAGGACGGGCCTCCCTGTGCCGTCCTCCCGGGAGGATGCAGCGCGGGGCGCGGGGACGGGCACCACGGGCCCGTCCGGCCCCCGAGCGGCCCAGGGCCGCCGCGGCGCGGGTGGGAGACTGGCGCGGTGACGACCGCCCCGACCACGGCCCTGGCCCCCGACGTCGCCGCGCAGCTCAAGCGCGACGCCGCCGGCCTGGTGTGCGCCGTCGTCCAGGCCCGCGGCACCGGCGAGGTGCTCATGGTGGGCTGGATGGACGACGAGGCGCTGCACCGCACCCTGACCACCGGCCGCGCCTGGTTCTGGAGCCGCAGCCGCGGCGAGCTGTGGCGCAAGGGCGACACCTCCGGCGCCGTCCAGCACGTGGTCTCCGTGGCCCTGGACTGCGACGGCGACGCGCTCCTGGTGACCGTCGACCAGACCGGCGGCGCCTGCCACACCGGCGACCGCACCTGCTTCGACGCCCGGCCGCTGCCGGTCAGCGCGCCCCAGCACCCGGCCCCGGGCAGCGTGCTGTGACCGCCGCGCCCGAGCTCGCCCCGCCCGACCTGGCCCCGGGCACCACCTGGCCCGACCTGGAGACCTTCCGCGCCCTCGCCGCCGACCACCGCGTCGTGCCCGTGGTGCGCCGCCTGCTCGCCGACTCCGAGACCCCCGTCGGCCTCTACCGGCGCCTGGCGGGCACCGACGTCGGCACGTTCCTGCTGGAGTCGGCCGACCACGGCGGGGTGTGGTCGCGGTACTCGATCATCGGCGCGGCCTCGCGCGCGGTGCTCACCGAGCACGAGGGCCAGGCGCACTGGATCGGCGAGCCGCCGGCCGGCGTCCCCACCGACGGCGACCCGCTGGTCGCCGTCCAGGCCCTGCTCCGCGAGCTCGCCACCCCGCGCCTGCCCGGGCTGCCGCCGCTGACCGGCGGCCTGGTCGGGGTGCTGGGCTGGGACGTCGTCCGCCGCTGGGAGCGCCTGCCCCACCCCCCGGGTGAGCCCGACCTGCCCGAGCTCGCGCTGTGCCTGGCCACCGACCTCGCCGTGGTCGACCACCAGGACTCCTCGGTGCTGCTGGTGGCCAACGCCGTCAACACCGACGGCACCGACGCCCGGGTCGACGAGGCCCACGCCGACGCGGTGGCCCGGCTCGACGCCATGTGCGTCCGCCTGGCGCAGCCCTCGCCGTCCACGGTCTCCACCACCGCGCCCGGCGGCGCCGCGCCGGCCGAGCCCCGCCGCACCTCCACCGCCGCCGAGTACGAGGCCGCCGTGCGCGCCGGGCAGGTCGCCATCCGCGACGGCGAGGTCTTCCAGGTCGTGCCCAGCCAGCGCTTCGAGGTCGACTGCACCGCCGACGCCCTCGAGGTCTACCGGGCGCTGCGGGCGTCGAACCCGAGCCCGTACATGTACCTGTTCCGCCTCGCCGACGCGGCCGGCCGCCGCTACGAGCTGGTGGGGTCCTCGCCGGAGTCGCTGGTCAAGGTGACCTCCGGCCGGGTGCTCACCCACCCGATCGCCGGCACCCGCCCGCGGGGCGCCACGCCCGAGGAGGACGAGCGCCTCGCCGCCGAGCTGGCCGCCGACGCCAAGGAGCGCGCCGAGCACCTGATGCTGGTCGACCTCGCCCGCAACGACCTGGCGCGGGTGTGCGAGGCCGGCTCGGTCGACGTCGTCGAGTTCATGGCCACCTGGCGCTACAGCCACGTGATGCACCTGGTCTCCACCGTCACCGGGCAGCTGCGCGCCGGGCAGAGCGCCTACGACGCGCTGCGCGCCACCTTCCCCGCCGGCACCCTCTCGGGGGCGCCCAAGCCGCGGGCCATGGCCCTGATCGACGAGCTCGAGCCGGTGCGCCGCGGCCTGTACGGCGGGGTGGCCGGCTACGTCGACTTCGCCGGCGACCTCGACATGGCCATCGTCATCCGCAGCGCGGTGCTCACCGGCGGCGTCGCGCGGGTGCAGGCCGGCGCCGGGGTGGTCGCCGACTCGGTGCCCGCCACCGAGGAGGCCGAGACCCGCGCCAAGGCGGCGGCGGTGCTCGCCGCGATCGCCCAGGCCCACGCGCTGCGGCCCCTGGCGGGGTCGGGCGG
>CADCUY010000488.1 GCA_902806005.1 uncultured Quadrisphaera sp.
CCTGCCCGGGCGCGCCGCCCCGGCGGCCGGACGCGAGGCGCCCGAGCCCGATCGGGCGCAGCCGGCGCTCAAGTCGGGGCACCGGGGTGTCGATGTCCTGGCGTAGGCCCGGGAGCACCAGCGCCCGCGCCGCCCGCCGTCAGCCCTGACGGCGCCGACCGACCGGGAAGGGCTCATGACAGCCACCACCAGCGCCACCGACAGGACCGGCGTCGCCAACCCGTACGCCAGCCTGCAGATGGGCACCGGCACCGGGGTCGACAAGACCAGCCTGGGCAAGGACCAGTTCCTCAACCTCCTGGTCACCCAGATGCGGTACCAGGACCCGTCGGCGCCCATGGACTCCAGCCAGATCATGGCCCAGACCTCGTCGCTGACCACGGTCGAGCGGCTGACCGAGCTGACGACGACGCAGCGCGAGGCCTTCGCCCTGCAGATGCGGCTCTCGGCCTCGGGCTTCGTCGGGCAGACGGTCAGCTGGACCGACGCCAAGACCAAGACGGAGATGACCGGCGTCGTCGACAGCGCCTCGTTCGCCGACGCCGTCCCCGTGCTCGTGGTCGGCGCGACGAAGGTCGCGCTCGACGCGGTGAGCCTGGTCAAGGCCACCGGTGCGGCACCCCCGCCGCCCGCCGCGGCGAAGACCGGGGCGACCACCACGGCCTGACCGCTCGACCCGCACCACCCGCTCCACCCCACGGACGGCACCACCTCGGCCACGGACGGCCACGGCACCGCCACCACCAGCGAGAGCTGGCCCCGTCCCACGACCAGGAGGAATCCCGTGCTCCGTTCCCTCTACACCGGCATCAGCGGCCTGCGCAGCCACCAGACGATGATGGACGTCACCGGCAACAACATCGCCAACGTCAACACCACCGGCTACAAGACCGCCAACACGATCTTCGCCGACACCCTCAGCCAGACCCTGGCCGCCGCCGGCGCCCCGCAGGGCCAGCAGGGCGGCACCAACCCCGCCCAGGTCGGCCTGGGCGTGCGGGTCGCCGGCATCACCACCAACTTCGCGCAGGGCGCCACCCAGGTGACCGGCCGCAACACCGACATGCTCGTCGACGGCGACGGGTTCTTCGTCGTGCGCCAGAACGGCGTGAACCAGTACACCCGCAACGGCGCGTTCAACGTGGACGGCAAGGGCCAGCTGGTCAGCATGTCCGGCGCCCCGGTGATGGGCTGGCAGGCGCGGGACGGGCAGATCGACACCGCGGGCATCACCACGCCGATCACCATCCCGGCCGGCCTGCTCGTCGACGCCAAGGCCACCGAGAACCTCGTCATGAGCGGCAACCTCGACAACCGCTCCACGACGGCGAACACGCCGCTGGCGCTGGAGTGGCCGATCTACGACCGCCAGGGCGACAGCCAGAACGCGCAGGTCCGGCTGACCCCGCAGGCCCCGGCCGCTCCGTCGGTGATCACCACCGAGTGGGACGTCGAGGTCACCTACGCCAGCAAGTCGGGCACCAACCAGACCTTCCAGGCGACCCTGACCCGCACCCCGGCCTCCAGCGGCCCGCCCCCCGTGGCCGCCGGCTGGACGGCGACCCCCGGCACGGGCACCGCCGCGCCGACCGTCGCCGGCGAGGGCCGCGTGCAGCTGACCGGCCTGGTGGGCGCGGACGGCGTCGCGTTCGACGTCGACCTCGACATGGGCAAGATGACCTCCAGCGCCAGCTCGCAGACCGCCAAGGTCGAGAGCCAGGACGGCGCCACCGCGGCCACGCTGCAGTCGTGGCAGCTGGGCCCGGACGGCACGATCACCGGCACGTTCAGCAACGGGCGCACCACCAACATCGCGAAGATCGCGATCGCGAACTTCGACAACCCGGTGGGCCTGGAGAAGCAGGGCGGCTCGCTCTACGCCGCCACGGTCAACTCCGGCGAGCCCGCGATCGGCTCCCCGGGCGACGCCGGGCGCGGCACGCTGGTCTCCGGCGCGCTGGAGATGTCGAACGTCGACCTGGCGCAGGAGTTCACCAACCTCATCGTCAGCCAGCGCGGCTTCCAGGCCAACAGCCGCGTCATCACCTCCTCCGACGAGATGCTCCAGGAGCTGGTCAACCTCAAGCGCTGACGCGCTCGTGCAGTCGGGTGAAGGGGGTCGCTGAGGCGGCCCCCTTCGCTCATCCGGACGGCGTCCGCGCCGATGGACCTCGTGACGGGTGCCACGGAAGGCCCCGCGCACTGATCAAGGACGGTTGCTGTGATCCTCGTGACGCGCCTGAACGGCTCACCCTTCGCGGTGAACCCCGACCTGCTCGAGCGGGTCGAACCGACGCCGGACACGGTGCTCACCCTCATCGACGGCACCAAGTACATCGTGACCGAGTCGGTCACCGAGGTGATCGCCCTGGTGCGCGACTTCCGTGCCAGCGTGGTCGTCGCCGCCCGGGCGATGCCCGCCGAGCCCGCCGAGGACCCCGCCCGCGACGAGCGCCCCCCGCACCTGCACGTGGCTCCCGAGCCCGCTGCCGAGCCCGACACCGCGAGCGCCCCCGTGGCCGCGACGCTGCCGCACCGGGGGGCGTGATGGACCCGGCGACCCTCATCGGCCTGGCCATCGCCTTCGGGGCGATCCTCGGCGCGATCATCCTCGAGGGCTCCAGCCCCATGTCGGTGGTGCTCCTGCCCCCGATCCTGCTCGTCATCGTCGGCACCATCGGCGCGACGATCGCCGGCACCCGGATGGCCGACCTCTCCCTGGTCGTGGCCGGCGCGAAGAAGGCGCTCACCGGCAAGGCCGTCGACGCCTCCGCCACCATCGACGTGGTCGTCTCCCTGGCCGAGCGCGCCCGGCGGGAGGGCCTGCTGGCCCTGGAGGACGCCGCCAAGGACGTCGAGGACGAGTTCCTGCGCGACGGCCTGCAGGCCGCGATCGACGGCACCGACCCCGAGGACCTGCGGGAGATGCTCACCGACCGCATCGAGACCAAGCGCACCACCGACAAGGTGGCCACCGGCTTCTTCTCCACGATGGGCGGCTACGCCCCGACGGTCGGCATCATCGGCACCGTCGTCTCCCTGGTGCACGTGCTGGAGAACCTCTCCGAGCCCGAGGAGCTCGGCCACCTCATCGCCGCGGCGCTGGTGGCCACGTTCTGGGGCCTGGTCAGCGCCAACATCATCTACCTGCCCATGGCGGGCCGGCTCAAGCGGCTCTCCGAGACCGAGTGCGCCCAGATGGAGCTCGTCGTCGAGGGGCTGATGGCGGTGCAGGCCGGGTCGAACCCGCGCCTGGTCGCCCAGCGCCTGCGCAGCCTGGTGCCGGCCGGCCCCGCGAAGGCGAAGCCGGCCAAGCCCCCCAAGGCGGCCTGATGAGCGCGCACCACGGCCGCGGCCGCAAGAAGGGCGGGCACGAGGAGGAGCACGAGAACCACGAGCGGTGGGCGGTCAGCTACGCCGACATGATGACGGTGCTGATGGCGCTGTTCCTCGTGCTCTACGCGATGAGCTCGGTCGACTCGGTCAAGTACGAGGCCCTGCGCACCTCCCTCGCGGCGGGCTTCGGCAACGAGACCCTGCCCAGCGACGGCGGCACCGGCATCCTCGACGGCGCCACCGGCGACCCGGTGCCGGTGGGCCAGGAGCCGCCGACCGAGCTCGAGCCCACCGAGCCGGAGGTCGCCGGCCCCACCGACGACGCCGCCGCCGCGCGGGCCGAGGTGGCCAGGCTGGCCGAGATCCGCGACAAGATCCAGGCGGCGCTCGACGCCGTCGGCCGGGGCGACGCGGCGCAGATGCGCATCACCGAGCGCGGGCTCGAGGTCGTCATCGTCTCCGACGACGTCTTCTTCGCCAACGCCAGCGCCGACCTCCAGGCCGGGGGCGTGGAGGTGCTCGGGGCGGTGGCCCCGGTGCTGGCCGGCCTCACCGAGGACCTGGCGGTCGAGGGCAACACCAACCACCTGCGCCTGACCGGCGGCCCGTTCACCTCGAACTGGGCCCTGTCCTCGATGCGCGCCACGGCCGTGCTGACCGAGCTCACCGACGTCCACGGCCTCGCGCCCGAGCGGCTCTCGGCCGTCGGGTACGCCGACACCCGGCCGCTGGTGCCGGTGGGCGACCCGGCGGCGATCGCCACCAACCGGCGGGTCGACATCGTCGTGCTGTCGCCGGCACCGCCCGCGGTGAAGGCGCAGCTGCCCGGCCTCGCCGGGACCGGGCCCGAGATCGGGGGCGCGGCTCCCGAGGGCGTGGCCCCCCAGCCTGTCGACCTGGCCGCCGAGCCGGCGGCCGCCACCACTCACGAAGGAGCCCACTGATGAGCGAGACGAGGGTCATGGCCAAGGGCAGCAAGGGCGCCACCGGCACCAAGGGCGGCGACCAGGACGCGGACGGTGCGCCGGCCGCGAAGGGCCGGAAGAAGCTGGTGCTCCTCCTCGGGGTGGTGCTGCTGCTGACCGGCGGCGCCACGGCGTGGTTCCTGCTGCTCGGCCCCGGCGCCAGCGCGGAGGCCGCCGAGCCCGAGCACGAGGAGGTGGAGCTGGGCGAGGTCGTCGCCGTCGAGCCGATCAGCATCAACCTCGCCGACGGCCACTACCTCAAGCTCGGCCTGGGCCTGCAGACCATCGCCGAGGTGGCCCACGCGCCCGACGGCAGCATCGCCCTGGACGCCGCGATCACCCTGTACAGCGGCCGCAGCATCGAGGAGCTCTCCGACCCCACGGCGCGCGAGGCCCTCAAGGCGGAGCTGCTGCACACCCTGGAGGAGGAGTACCACCACGACGTGGTCGACGTGTACTTCACGGAGTACGTCATGCAGTGACCTCGGGGGTCACCCGTCCGGCTCAACCCGGACGGGTGACCTGCCGATGACCACCGTGTGAGCGTGCAGACCCCACCCCCCACCGCCGTCGGCGGTGGCCGCAAGCGGCGGCGCGGCGTCGTCACCCCCTACGACTTCCGCCGCCCGACCACCCTGGCCCGCGAGCACACCCGTGCGCTCGAGGTGGCCTTCGAGACCTTCGCCCGGCAGTGGTCGACCCTGCTGCTGACCCGGCTGCGCCAGCCCAGCACCGTCACCCTGGTCTCGGTCGACGCGCTCAGCTACGACGAGTACGTGCGCTCGCTGCCCGGGCACGGCGCACTGGTCACCTTCACCCCCGAGTCCGGCTCCGAGCCCGGCCTGCTCCAGATGAGCTCGGTGACCGCGCTGGACTGCCTCGACCTCATGCTCGGCGGCTCCGGCGGCACGCTGCCCGAGGAGGCCGAGCGCGAGCTCACCGAGATCGAGCGCCGCCTGCTCGACGACCTGCTGGTGCGCACCCTCGCCGACCTGGCCTACGCCTTCGCCGCGATCATCCCGCTCGACCCGCAGCTGGGCGTCATCGAGGCCAACCCCCAGTTCCTGCAGCTGGCCGCCGCCAACGACGTCGTCGTCGTCGCCGCGCTCACCATCGCCATCGGCGAGGACGCCGCCCCCGAGCCGCTGACGGTCATGCTCCCGCTGGGCCCGCTCGTCGGCCGCCTGAGCGACGCCGGCAACGACCGGGCGCGCACCGCCGAGCAGCTGCGCGGCCTCGCCGTGGCCGGCGAGCGGCTGAGCCGCACCGTGCCCGAGCTGCCCGTCCAGGTGGCCGCGCGCTTCACCCCGATGCCGACGCACCCGCCCGCGGTGCTCGCGCTGCGCGTCGGCGACGTCGTCCGGCTCGCCCACCCGACCACCCGTCCGCTGGACGTGGTGACCAACGGGGTCGTCCTCGGCAGCGCCGTCGCCGGCACCGCGGGCAGCCGGCTGGCGTGCCTCGTGGTGACGACCAGCGACAGCGCCGCCTCCGACGCCGGCCACCACGCCGCCGGCGACCCCCTCACCGTCCCTGCCGGCACCCCCGCCACCAGCCCCGCCACGAGGAGCCTCCGATGACCGCCGCCCCCGAGACCGCGACCACCACCGCCGCCCCCGAGGCCCTGGTCGCCGCCGCGACCGCCGCCGCCGCGGTGCTGCCCTCGCCGTCCCCGCTGCTGCTCGGCCCGACCGACGGCTCGCTGCAGCCCGCCGCGCAGGGCAGCGCGGTCCTCGCCGCCTTCACCGGCGCCACCAGCGGCTCCGTGGCGATCATCGTCGACCCCTCGCTCGAGGCCGCCCTGGCCGCGGTCGACGGCGGCGGGCTGCCGCTGGCCGAGGCGATGGCCCCCGCGCTGGAGGCGGCGAGCGCCGCCATCGGCCCCGCGGTGCTGGCTCCCGCCCAGGTGGTGACCGCGCAGAGCCTGGTCGCCGCGGGCGACGTCGCGTGGGCGCCCCTGGTGGGCGACGGCGAGGTGCTCGTCTGGGTGGGCCTGCGCGTGGCCGCCGGCACCGGCAGCGCCGGCGGTGCTGGCAGCCCCGCCGCCCCGCGGCGCACCGAGCTGGGCTCGCTGAACCTGCTGCGCGACGTCGAGATGACCCTCTCGGTGGAGCTGGGCCGCACCTCGATGCCCGTGCGCGACCTGCTCTCCCTCGCGCCCGGCTCGGTGATCGAGCTCGACCGCGCCGCCGGCGCCCCCGCCGACCTCATGGTCAACGGCCGGCTCCTGGCCCGCGGCGAGATCGTCGTCGTCGACGAGGACTACGGGCTGCGCATCACCGAGATCGTCGACCCCAGCGGCGAGGCCTGATCCGCCGTGGACGCCCTCATGACGACCGCCCGGGTGGTGGTCTCCCTCGCCGCCGTGGTCGGCCTGGTGCTGCTGCTCGGCCGCGCCGCGCGCCGTCGCGGCGCCGGCGGGGCGGCCGCTGGGGCCGGCTTCACGGTGATCAGCCGCCACGCCCTGGGCCGCACCGCGGGCGTGGCCCTGGTGCGCGTCGGCGACCAGGCCCTGGTGCTCGGGGTGACCGAGGGCTCGGTGCGGCTGCTCGCGCAGACGGCGCTGGCCGACGTCGTGCCCGCCGCCGCCCCGGAGCCCGCGCTCACCGCCGTCTCCCCGGTGCAGCCGGTGCCCGGCGAGGAGCTGGTGGTCGCCGCGGCGCTCACCGGCCGCCGCGCGGCCGCGGCCTCCCCGCGGGGGGCTTCCTCGCGGGGGAGCGGCAGCTCGGCCCTGGCCGGCTCCGCGCTCTCGCTCTCCACGTGGTCCTCGGCCCTGGACGTGCTGCGCGAGCGGACCACGCGGCGATGACCGGCCCGCTGCGCGCCGCCGTCCTCGGGGCGCTGGCGCTGATCGCGCTCGCCGCCGGCGCGCTCGCCGCGGCCCCGGCGGCGCCCGCCGCCCCCGCCGTGACCGTGCAGGTGCTCACCGCCCAGGTGCTCGCCGGGCCGGTGGCCCCCGAGGCGCCCGTGGCCCCCACCCCGCCCGACGCCTCCGGGCCCGCGGTGAGCGTCGACGTCAACGGCGTCGACGGCACCCCCGCCTCCGCGATCACCCTGGTCCTGGCCATCACGGCCCTGTCGGTGGCGCCGGCCCTGCTCCTGATGACGACCGCCTTCACCAAGATCATCGTGGTGCTCAGCATCACCCGCAACGCCCTCGGCCTGGCCAGCACGCCGCCGAACCAGGTGCTCGCCGGCCTGGCCCTGTTCCTCAGCCTGTTCGTCATGGCCCCGGTCATCTCGGAGGTCAACGAGACCGCGGTGCAGCCGTTCCTGGCCGGCACGCTCACCCAGGCCGACGCGCTCGAGGTCGGCTCGGGCCCGCTGCGCGAGTTCATGGTCGGCCAGACCCGCGAGGAGGACCTGGCGCTGATCACCCGCGCCGCCGACCGCCCCAACCCCACCAGCGTCGAGGAGGTGCCGATGACGACCCTCATCCCCGCCTTCGTGCTCTCCGAGCTGCGGGCCGCGTTCATCATCGGGTTCGTCGTCTTCGTGCCGTTCCTCGTCATCGACATCGTCGTCTCGAGCTCGCTGATGGCGATGGGCATGATGATGCTCCCGCCGGTGACCGTGGCCCTGCCCTTCAAGCTCCTGCTCTTCGTGCTCGTCAACGGCTGGGGCCTGATCATCACGGCCCTGGTGGGGAGCTACGCGTAGCCATGAGCCCGAACGACTCCCTCGACTCCGGCGTCCTCGAGATCGCCCTGCAGACCATGCTCGTCGCCGCCAAGCTCAGCGCCCCGGTGCTGGTGACCGCGCTCGTCATCGGCTTCGCGATCTCCCTGTTCCAGTCGGTCACCCAGATCCAGGAGGTCACCCTCAGCTTCGTGCCCAAGGCCCTCGGCGTGGGCGTGGCCCTGCTGGTGTGCGGGCACTGGATGCTGCAGACCCTCGTCGCCTTCACCAACGGCCTCTACGAGCGGCTGCCGGCCCTGCTCTCGGCGGGCTGAGGCGTGGACGCCGTCGCCCCCGTGCTGGGCTTCGACCTGCCGCTCGAGCAGCTGGTCGGCACCCTGCTCGTGGCCCTGAGGGTCACGGCGTTCATCGTCATCGCCCCCCCGTTCGCCCACCGCGCCATCAACGCCCGCGTCAAGGCCCTGCTCGCGCTGGCCCTGGCCGTGGCCGTCGCCCCCGCCGTCGACATGAGCGCGGTCAGCACCGACGCCGGGCCGCTGGTCGTCGCGGCCGCGTGGGCGGTGCTCACCGGCGGTGCGATGGGCTTCTGCGTGTACCTGGTCTTCGCCGCGGTGCAGGCCGCGGGCGACGCCCTCGACGTCTTCGGCGGCTTCCAGCTCGCCTCCGCCTTCGACCCGCTGATGCAGTCGGGCTCGGCGATCTTCGGCCGCTTCTACCAGTTCTTCGCCGTCGTGCTGCTCTTCGCCGCCGACGGGCACCTGCTCCTGCTGCGCGGGCTCGCGCGCACCTTCGACGTCGTCGGGGTCACCGAGGGCGTCTCGCTCGAGGTCCTCGCCCGCGTGGTCACCGCCGGGGGCACCCAGCTGATGGTCGCCGCGCTGCAGATCGCCGGCCCGCTGATCGCGGTGCTGTTCCTCACCGACGTCGGGCTCGGCCTGCTCAGCCGCGCCGCCCCGGCGCTCAACGTCTTCGCGCTCGGCTTCCCCCTGAAGATCCTGGTCACCCTGACCCTGGCCTCGTTCGCCGTCGCCGTGCTGCCCTCGGTGGTCGGGAGCCTCAGCGAGGACGCCACCGAGCAGGTCGTGCGCATCGCGCAGGCCAGCGCCGACGCCGCCCTCGGGGGCCAGCGGTGAGCGGCGGCGAGGAGCGCACCGAGCAGCCCACCGCCAAGAAGCTCAAGGACGCGCGCAAGCGCGGGGAGTTCGGCCGCTCGGCCGACCTCGGCGCCTGGCTGGGCGTCGCCGGCGCGCTGGCCCTGGTGCCGATGATGGTCAGCGGCGGCCGCGACCGGCTGGTGCCGATGTTCGAGGCGCTGGACGACGTCGCCCGCGAGCCCGAGCCCGCGGCGGTGCTCGAGGCCCTGGGCACCGGGGCGTCGGCGCTGCTCCCGCTGCTGGCCCCGATCGGCGCGGTGACCGTGGTCATCGCCATCGCGGCCGCCGCGGGCCAGGGCGGGCTGCACTTCGCCACCCAGGCCGCCAAGCCCAGCGCCAAGCGGCTCAACGTGCTCAAGGGCCTGAAGCAGATGGTCAGCGGCGTCGCGCTGTGGCAGGGCGTGAAGGCCCTGCTGAAGACGGTCGTCATCGGCACCGCCCTGTGGCTGACCGTCAGCGGGCTCGGCCCCCAGCTGCTGGCCGCGGGGCAGATGCCGCTGGAGACGATCACCGCGGCGGTGGCCGACGGCACCGGCGGGATGCTGCGCGCCGCGGTGGTCGCCGGCCTGGCCCTGGCCCTGGTCGACCTGGTGGTGACCAAGCGCAAGTCGCTCAAGCAGCTGCGGATGACCCGCCAGGAGGTCAAGGACGAGTACAAGTCCTCCGAGGGCAACCCGCTGATCAAGGGGGCCATCCGCTCCAAGCAGCGGGCGATGAGCCGCAACCGGATGATGGCGGCGATCGCCGACGCCGACGTCGTGCTGGTCAACCCCACGCACGTGGCCGTGGCGCTGCGCTACGAGTCCGGCAAGGGCGCGCCGCGGGTGGTCGCCAAGGGCGCCGGGGTGATCGCCGCGAAGATCCGCGAGCTCGCCACCGAGCACGGGGTGCCGATGGTCGCCGACGTGCCGCTGGCCCGCGCCCTGCACTCCGCGTGCGAGCTGGAGCAGGAGGTGCCCGCGCACCTGTACGTGGCCGTCGCGCAGGTGCTGGCGTTCGTCATGGCGCTGCGCACCCGCGGCACGGCGCGCGGGGTGCACCGCAGCCCGCTGGCCCCCGGGGCCGTGGCGCCCGCGGTGGCCTGACGCCGCCAGGCGCCTGCCGACGGACGTGCAGAACGCCTCGTAGGCCTACCGCCGAGCATGCAGAAGTCCCGTTCCGGCCCCCTGCAGGGCCGGTGACGGGACTTCTGCATGTCCGACGGACGTGCGCGAGCGCCGTTCGGGTCCCCGCCGCGGCCTGACGCGGGCTCGCCGCCCGACGACCCGTCCGTCGCCCGGCCTCCGACAGGGCCAATCGGCGTGACTGGCCCGTGATCGACAGGCGATCCGTCCGGTCCGCCCGAACACTCATCCGGTGAGCACCTCGACCGCCCCCGCCGCCTCCGACGAGAGCACCCAGCTCAAGCAGGGCATCACCGGCCCGCTGCTGTTCCTGTTCATCCTCGGCGACGTCCTCGGCGCCGGCGTCTACGTCCTCGTCGGCGAGGTCGGCGGCGTCATCGGCGGGCCCGTGTGGCTCGCGCTGGCCACCGCGCTGGTGCTGGCGCTGCTGACCGCGGCCTCCTACGCCGAGCTGGTCACCAAGTACCCGCGCGCGGGCGGCGCCGCGGTCTTCGCGCAGCGCGCCTACGGCCGGCCGCTGGTCTCCTTCGTCGTCGGCTGGTGCATGCTCGCGGCCGGCGTCGTCAGCGTCGCCGCCCTCGCCCTCGGCTTCTCCAGCGCCTACCTGCCCGCCTTCCTCGACGTGCCCGCCGCGCCGGCGGCGATCGCGCTGCTCGCCGTGGTGGCCCTGGTCAACCTCCGCGGCATCAAGGAGAGCCTGGGCGCCAACGTGGTGATGACCGTGGTGGAGGTCTCGGGCCTGCTGCTCGTCATCGTGCTCGCGATCGTCGTGCTCGGCCGCGGCGACGGCGACCTGGCCCAGGCCGGGCAGTTCAAGGCCGGCGCCGGCCCGGTGGGGGTGACCCTGGCCGCCGCGCTGCTCGCCTTCTACTCCTTCGTCGGCTTCGAGACCTCCGCCAACGTCGCCGAGGAGGTCCGCGACGTCCGCCGCGTCTACCCGCGCGCCCTGTTCGGCGCCCTGCTGGTCGCCGGCCTGGTCTACGTGCTCGTGGCGCTCGCCGCAGCCGCGGTGCTCGGTGCGGACGTCCTCGGGGAGGGCGGCGCCTCGCTGCTCGACGTCGTCGCCGCTGCGGACGCCGGCGTGCCCGACTGGCTGTTCGGCCTGGTCGCGCTGGTCGCGATCGCCAACGGCGCGCTGCTGACCTCGATCATGTCGAGCCGGCTGACCTACGGGATGGCCGAGCAGCGGCTGCTGCCCGCGCTGTTCGCGCGCGTGCTGCCGCGGCGCCGGACGCCGTGGGTCGCGATCGTCGCCACGACCCTGGTCTCGATGGCGCTCACCCTCGTCGGGGCGTTCGACCAGCTGGCGGCGACCGTGGTGCTGCTGCTGCTCGTGGTGTTCGTCTCGACCAACCTCGCGGTGCTCGTGCTGCGGCGCGACGAGGTGGCCCACAGCCACTACCGGGCGCCGACCGTGCTGCCGGTGCTCGCCCTGGTCTCCTGCGTGGTCCTGGCCACCCAGCAGCGCGACGGTGAGACCTGGGCCCTCGCCGGCGGGCTCGTGGTGCTCGGCGTGCTGCTGCACCTCGCCACCCGGCGCAGCGCCCAGCGCGGGGTCGACGTCCGGGCTTGAGCTGCGCCGCGGCCGGGCCCCGACGGGCCCGGCCGGCTCACGGCCTCACCGGCCACGGCACTCCCGACCTGGCCAGCGCCCGGGCGTGTCCGCGACCCGCCGGCCCGCCGAGCGCCTAGGAAGGGCGGCACCCGAGGAGCGCCGTTCAAGTCTCCCGCCCGCCGTGCCGATGCACGACGTGCCAGGACGGCGCAGCACAGCCACGGAGAGCCATCACCACCGCACACCGTCGCCTCACCGCTGCAAGGAGCCTGGCCCCGTGGGTCTTCGTCGTCTGAGCCAGCTGGCCGTGCCAGTGGGAGTCGTGGGCGTCATCCTGCTCCTGGTGGTGCCGGTGCCCGCCGTGCTGCTGGACTTCCTCATCGCCATCAACATCGTCAGCGGCCTGCTGATCCTCATGACGGCCATGTACGTGCGCCGGCCGCTGGACTTCTCGATCTTCCCGTCGCTGCTGCTGGTCTTCACGCTGTTCCGGCTGGGCCTCAACGTGGCCTCGACGCGCCTGATCCTGCGCGACGGCGACGCCGGCAAGGTGATCCACGCCTTCGGCGACTTCGTCGTCGGCGGGTCGCTGGTCATCGGCCTGGTGATCTTCCTGATCCTCGTGGTCATCCAGTTCGTCGTCATCACCAACGGCGCCGGCCGCGTGGCCGAGGTCGGTGCCCGGTTCACCCTCGAGGCGATGCCCGGCAAGCAGATGGCCATCGACGCCGACCTCAACGCCGGCCTGATCGACGAGGACACCGCGCGCACGCGCCGCGCCGAGGTGACCGCCGAGGCCGACTTCTACGGCGCGATGGACGGCGGTGCCAAGTTCGTCAAGGGCGACGCCATCGCCGGCATCATCATCATCGTCATCAACCTCGTCGGCGGCTTCGTCATCGGCATGGTGCAGAAGGACCTCGGCCCCGCCGAGTCGCTGCAGACCTACAGCCTGCTGACCATCGGCGACGGCCTGGTCACCCAGATCCCCGCGCTGCTGATGTCGGTCGCGACCGGCCTGATCGTCACCCGCGCCACCACCCAGGGCGACCTGGGCACCGACGCCGCGACGCAGCTGCTGCGCCACGGCAACGCCCTGCGCATCGCCGGCGCCGGCGCCCTCGTCATCGCGCTGATCCCCGGCCTGCCCAAGCTGCCGTTCGTGGCCCTGGGCGCCCTGCTGATCGTGCTCGGCCAGTTCGCCCCGGGCGCCGACGAGGAGGAGGCCGCCTCGACCTCCACCGACCTCGCGCCGGGCGCCCTCGCCACCCCGGAGACCCCCGAGCAGCTCATGCAGCAGATGCGGGTCGACCCCCTGGAGATCGTGCTCGCGCCCGACCTGGTGGACCTCGTCGACGCCGCCTCCGGGGGCGACCTGCTCGACCGGGTGCGCGCCCTGCGCCGCAAGGTCGCGCTCGAGCTGGGCATCGTCATCCCGCCGGTGCGCACCCGCGACTCCCTCGACCTGCCGCTGAGCACCTACGCGGTGCGCATCTCCGGCGTCGACGTCGGGAGCGGCCTGGCCCCCGCCGGCCAGGTGCTCGCCCTCGGCGACCACCTCGACGCCCTGCCCGGCACCGCCACCACCGAGCCGGTCTTCGGCCTGGCCGGCAAGTGGGTGCCCGCGGAGCTGCGCCACCAGGCGGAGATGACCGGCGCCACCGTGGTCGACCGCGCCTCCGTGCTCATCACCCACCTCGCCGAGATCGTGCGGCTGAACGCCTCGCGCCTGCTCAGCCGCGAGGACGTGCGCACCCTCACCGACGCGCTGAAGAGCACCGACGCCGCCGTGGTCGAGGAGCTCGTGCCCGCCCTGCTCACCCTCGGCGAGGTGCAGCGGGTGCTGCAGAGCCTGCTCGACGAGGGCGTGCCGGTGCGCGACCTCGGCCGCATCTACGAGGGCCTGACCCTGGCTGCCCGGGCCGGCACCGACCCCGCCTCGCTCGTCGAGGCCGCTCGCGCCGCGCTCGGCCCGGCGATCGCCGCCCACCACGCCGCCGCGGGGGTGCTGCGGGTGCTCACCCTCGACCCGCTGCTGGAGCACCAGCTGGTCGAGTCGCTGCGGCTGACCGACTCGGGCGCGCAGATCAGCCTCGACCCCGCGCGGGTGGAGCGGATCGTCGACGAGGCCCAGCGGCGCCTGCGCGCGGCCGAGGAGCTCGGCGCCACCCCGGTGCTGGTGTGCGCGCCGCCGCTGCGCGCCCCCCTGCGCCGGCTGGTCGCGATGGCCGTGCCCGGCGTCACCGTCCTGTCGTACGCGGAGGTCTCGGGCCCCGGCCTGAGCATCGAGACGGTGGGGGTGATCAGCGGTGTCGAGGCAGTTGCTGCTTGAGGGGCCGGCGATCGAGCCCCTCCTGCAGCGGGTGCGCACGGAGCACGGCTCCAGCGCCCGGATCGTCAAGGCCGAGCGCGTGCGCGTCGGCGGGATCGGCGGGTTCTTCGCCCAGGAGCGCTTCGAGGTGACCGTGGAGGTGCAGGACGTGGTGGAACCGCCCGCACCGGTGCCCGCGGCCCCGGCCGCTCCCGCGCCGTCGACGGCGGGCGCGCCGCCGAGCCCCAGCGGGCTGGAGGCCCTGCTGGCCGCCGCCGAGATGGCGGAGCTGAGCTCCCGCCCGGAGCCCGCGCCGGCGCCCGCGCCCGCGCCCGCGGAGGGCGCGCCGCCCGTGGCGCCGGTGCCCACCGTCTCCACCGAGGGTGCCGGCTTCGAGCAGCTCCTCTCGGGCCTCCAGGGCGC
>CADCUY010000489.1 GCA_902806005.1 uncultured Quadrisphaera sp.
GCTGAAGAACGAGTACGTCTTCATGCCCTACGCCCCGACGCACGCCGTGCTGACCGGGGGGCCGTTGGAGATCAGCTCCAGCACCACCGTCCAGGGGGCGGCGGGCGTCGACCCGCTGCAGGCCAGCGTGCACTCCAACGCGACCGTGTCGACGAACGGCAACCCGACCGCCACGGGCCCGGTGAGCAGCTCCGGCGTGTCCACGGGGTCGAGCAACAAGTTCACGGCGAACCCGGGTGGAGGGGCGGTCACCCCCGGTGCCGACGTCCAGGCCGTGCCGAAGGTCAGCGCCAGGAGCCTGTACCGCCAGGCGCCCAGCAAGGACCCGGCTGCCGTGAACGGCTTCTGGTACGACCTGTGCCCCGGCGGTGTCGTGCGCCCGCACGCGAGCCGGGGCGGGTCGCCGACCCCCCTCGAGCCGTGCACGGCCACCACGCAGCTGGGCACGGCCACGTCGACCAGCGACTGGGGCGGGTGGCTCTACGACGCCGCGAGCCGCACGTGGAAGGCCACCCGCGACGCCCTGCCGGGCGTCTGGTACGCGCACGAGGCGGACGTCGAGGCCAAGTCCGGTGGCAGCGCCACCTTCAGCGACTTCACGGTGATCGCCTCGGCGCAGCAGCCGGACGACTGCGCCGCCAAGCGGTACGGCAGCATCACCTGGAACCACCACGCGCTCGCCGCCCCTGCCTTCGACGGTCTGTGGATGTTCGCGGACACCGACATCGTCACCGGCTCCAACTTCACCGCGGGCTCCGGCACGACCACGCCGCCGGTCGTCTCGGGCCTCTTCGTGGCCGGCGACCAGATGGAGCTGACGACCTCCAGCGCCGGTGCCGTGGGCGCCGTCGTGGCCAGCGGCCAGTGCCCCTCGCCACCACCGCGGGGGCTGATCACCGAGAACGTCGTGCAGAACCCGACCGTGTGGTTCGACCCCAGCGCGACCTCGCCCTTCTCCAGCGTCGTGACCACCGCCCTGTGGCTGGACTACAGCGGATGACCGCAGCTCTCGTCGTCGCCTGCGCCGTCCTCGGCCTGCTCGTCGGCTCCTTCCTCAACGTCGTCGTCCACCGCGTGCCGGCGGGCGCCTCCGTGGTCTCCCCGCCCAGCGCCTGCCCCGGCTGCGGCCAGCGGGTGCGCCCGCGCGACAACGTGCCGGTGCTCAGCTGGCTCCTGCTGCGCGGCGGCTGCCGCGACTGCGGCATGAGGATCAGCGCCCGCTACCCCGCGGTCGAGCTCGCCACCGGGGTGCTGTTCTCCGTGGTCGCCGCCACCGTGGGCCTCCAGTGGCACCTGCCCGCCTTCCTCTACCTGGCGGCCATCGCCGTCGCCCTGGCGGCGATCGACCTCGACGTGCACCGCCTGCCCGACGCCATCGTCCTGCCCTCGTACCTCGTCGGCGGCGCGCTGCTGACCGGCGCCAGCGCCCTGGAGGGCGACTGGCCGGCCCTGGTGCGCGGCGCGGTGGGCATGGCCGCCCTGTACGGGCTCTACCTCGCGCTCGCCGTCATCAAGCCCGGCGGCATGGGCTTCGGCGACGTCAAGCTCGCCGGCGTGCTCGGCCTCCACCTGGGCTGGGTCGGCTGGGCCGAGCTCGCCGTGGGCGGCTTCGCCGCCTTCCTGCTCGGCGGCGCGGTCGGCGTCGCCCTGATCGCGACGCGGCGGGCCGGGCGCCGCAGCGCCATCCCGTTCGGCCCCTTCATGCTGGCCGGCGCCGGCGTGGGGCTGCTCGCCGGCGACGACCTCGCCGCGTGGTACCTCGGCCTCGTCCTCTGAGGGCTGCCGCGGCCCCGGACTCACAGGGTCCGCACGCACCACTCGTCCGCCGCTCAAGGCCGCGCCCGCCGGGCCCGAAGGAGTGGGGACGGTTGACACCAGCCGTCCTGCGAGGGGAGCACGCGTGGCTGGAACCAGGGCGATCGGTCTCGACATCGGGACCAGCGCCGTCCGCGCCGCCCAGCTGGCGTACACCAAGAAGGACGTCGTGCTGGAGAAGTTCGGCCAGGTGCCGCTGCCCGAGGGCGCCGTCCGCGACGGCGAGGTCGTCGACCCCGCCCCGGTGGTCGCCGCCCTGAGGGAGCTGTGGCGCTCCGAGCGGTTCAGCTCCAAGAAGGTCGTGCTGGGCGTCGCGAACCACCGGGTCGTCGTCCGCGAGGTCGAGCTGCCCCACATCCCGCCCGCCGACCTGCAGGCCGCGCTGCCCTTCCAGGTGCAGGAGATGCTGCCGATGCCGGTCGACACCGCGGTGCTCGACTTCCACCCCGTCGAGGAGTTCGCCGGCGCCGCCGGCCAGGCCATGCTGCGGGGGCTGCTCGTCGCCGCCTCCCGCGAGATGGTGCTGGCCAACGTGCGCTGCGTCGAGGCCGCGGGGCTGACCACCACCAGCGTCGACCTCACGTCCTTCGCGGTGCTGCGCTCGCTGGGGCGCCGGATGGACGTCGACGTCCGCGCCGAGGCGCTGGTCGACGTCGGCGCGCAGGTCACCAACATCGTCGTCCACGCCGCCGGGGTGCCGCGCTTCGTGCGCATCCTGCTGCGCGGCGGCCAGGAGGTCACCGACGCGGTCGCCGAGCACCTCGGCATCGACACCGCGGACGCCGAGGTGCTCAAGCACTCGGCGAGCCTGGACGGCGTGGGCGACGAGGGGCTGGTCGGCGACGACGTCACCCGTGCGGTCGCCGACGGCGCCCAGGCGCTGATCGACGAGCTGCGCGGCTCGCTGGACTACTACTCCTCCACCCACCCGAGCGAGCCGGTGGACCGGGTCGTCGTCTCCGGGGGAGGGGCGCTGCTGCACGGCTTCGCCGACCGGCTCAGCCAGGCCACGCGCCTCCCGGTGGTCACCGGCGACCCGCTCGCGGCGCTGCGCACCGGCCGGGTCGGCATGGACCTCGTCACCCTCGACCGCCTCTCGCCGAGCACCGCGGTGCCGGTGGGCCTCGCGCTGGGAGCCGTGCGATGAGCTCGGTCTTCCCCCCTCAGCCGACCTTCGGGTCGCCCGCGGGCCCGGCGGAGGACGCCGCGCCGACCGAGGTGCTCGCCCCCGCCGGCCCGCCCGACGCCCTGGCCCCCGTGTACCGGGTGCCCCGGGTCGACCTGCTGCCCCCGGAGATCCTCGCCCGCCGGCGCTTCCGCCACACCCAGCAGCGCTCGGTGGTGGCGCTCGCCGCGCTGGTCGTCGGCCTGGCCGGCGGCTACGTGCTGAGCGCGCAGGACCGCAGCGAGGCCGCCGACGAGCTCGCGGTGGCCCAGGCGCGCACCGCGGCCCTGACCGCCGAGCAGGCGCAGTACGCCCGCGCGCCCCAGGTGTACGCCCAGGTCGACGCCGCGAAGGCCGCGCTGCGCTCGGCCATGGCCGGCGACGTGCGCTGGTACACCTACCTCGCCGACCTCGCGGTCACCGCACCGGACGGGCTGTGGCTGACCACGGTCACCGCCTCCGTGACCCCCAGCGCCGGCACCGCCACCGCGCCGGTCGGCGCGGCCGTCGTCGTCGACCCGCTGGCCGCGCCGGGCGCGGCGGCGCCCGTCGGCACCCTCAGCGTCGGCGGCACCGCCGAGCAGGAGCCGCAGGTCGCGTCCTGGCTCGAGGTGCTCGACGCGACACCGGGCCTGACCGGCGCCTCCACGTCCAGCATCACCCGCACCGCGATCGGCGAGCGGTCGGTGCTCACCTACGAGAGCGCCGCGACCGTCACCGCCGACGCCCTCTCGCGCCGCTTCGAGCAGGAGACCGACTGATGCTCACCACCGCCAGGGGCTGGCTGGCCGCGACCGCGGTCGTCGCCGTCCTGCTCACCACCGCCGTGTGGTTCCTGCTGATCAGCCCCACGCGCGCCGAGGCCGCCGCCACCCGCGAGCTGACCGCGGCGGCGGAGGCCAGCAACGCGCAGCTCGTGGTGCGCCTGGAGCAGCTGGAGCAGCAGTTCATCGAGCTGCCCGCCAAGGAGGCCGAGCTGGCCGCCGTGCGCGTGGCGATGCCCGAGGACGACGCGATCCCCGAGCTGATCCGCACCGTCGACGCCTACGCCGCCGAGACCGGCGTCACCCTGATGTCGCTGGCTCCCGGAGCACCGGTCCTCCCGGTCCCGGACCCCGCGCCGGCAGCGCCGGCCGCGCCCGCGGCCGACGGGACGGTCGCCCCGGCGCCCGTGGCCCCCGCCGGGCCCGTGACGGTCAGCATCCCGCTGGTCACCACGGTGGTCGGCGACTACTTCGAGGTGAAGGCCTTCCTCGAGGAGCTGCAGACCGGCAGCCGGGCCCACCTGGTCACCGACCTCTCGCTCACCGCGGAGACCCCGGCCGAGGCCACGGGCGGCAAGCCCGCGACGCGGCCCGGCGACGTCACCATGACCGTCACCGGCTCGGTCTTCGCCCTGCGCGACCCCGCCGCCACCGCCACCCCGGCGGTGCCCCCGGCCCCCGGCACCGCCCCGGTGGCGCCGACCACCCCCGACGCGGCTCCCGCCGCCGTCGTCAGCTGAGCACCCCAGCGCAGGAGCAGAGCCCATGAGCACCTCGCCCTTCGGGTCACCCCCGCCGCCGCCCGCCGCGCCAGCCCCGCCCCCGGCCCGGGCCGCCGACCGCCGGCCCCCGGTGCTGCTGCTGGTGCTGGCCGGCCTCGCGGCGGTCGCCGTCGC
>CADCUY010000490.1 GCA_902806005.1 uncultured Quadrisphaera sp.
GGCGTGACCGACGGGCCCGGGACGGGGACGACCGTGCCGGGCGGGGTCACCGGGGGGTACGCGCTGGAGGCCGCCGCGGCGGGCGCCAGGGCCGCCCCTGCGAGAGCCAGGGCGCCCGCGGCGAGCGCGGTGCGGGTCAGGGTGCGGTTCATCGTTCCTCCTGCTGAGCGGGCGTCACGGGGACAGGACCGGGATGTCACACAGCGTGGCATCGAGCTGCGGCAGTGACCAGCCCTGCGTCCGTTTCGTCCGGACCACGCTCACGCAGCGACACGGAAGGCCGACACGGGGGGAGGATTGCGAGCGCGTGGTCACGGGGAGTGATGAGGAGTGCGTCAGGCGTGCCGATCGGGCCTGGGTGTCGGGTCCTCCGTCTACCGTGACGCCCATGACCGTCCACCTGCGGGCGCTGCTGGCAGCGCAGGCCGAGCGCGCCCGCACCCAGCTGGCCCCCGAGGTCTTCGACTACTACGACGCCGGCTCGGGCGACGAGGCGACGCGCGAGGAGTCCGTCCGCGCCTGGGCCGACCACCGCTGGCTGCCGAGGGTGCTCCGCGACGTCTCGCAGGTCGACCTCCGCACGGAGCTGCTCGGCACCTCCCTGCCCTCGCCGGTGGTGGTGGCGCCGATGGCGCTGCAGGGCCTCGCGCACCCGGGGGCCGAGGTGGCCACGGCCCGCGGCACGGCCGCCCGCGGCCACCTGATGACCCTCTCCACCCGCGCCTCGGCGGTGTTCGAGGACGTCGCGGCGGCCGCCGGCGGCCCGTGGTGGTTCCAGGTGTACGTCACCCGGGACCGGCAGGTCACCCAGCAGCTCGCCGCCCGGGCCGCCCAGGCGGGCGCCACCGCGCTGGTCCTCACCGGTGACACCCCCTACGTCGGGCGCAAGCCCCGCGTCGCCGGGGTCCGCATCTCCGTGCCCGCCGACCAGTACCAGGTCAACCTCGGCCGCCACCTGACCCCGGGCACCGACCCCGCCGTCGGCCTGGAGCAGGACCCGGCGACCACCGAGGAGCAGGTCGAGGACCTGCGCCGGTGGAGCGGGCTGCCGGTCCTGGTCAAGGGCGTCCTGCGACCGGACGACGCCCTGCGGTGCCTGGACGCCGGCGCGGCCGGGGTGGTGGTCTCCAACCACGGCGGCCGGCAGCTCGACCGGTCGGTGCCCAGCGCGCACGCCCTGGCCGCCGTCGTCGACGCCGTGGCCGGGCGGGGGGCCGTGGTCGCGGACAGCGGCCTGCGCACCGGCCTCGACGTGGCGGCGGCCCTGGCGCTCGGTGCGGACGCCGCGATGGTGGGCCGACCCGTGCTGTGGGCCCTGGCGGCTGACGGCGCCGAGGGTGTGCGGGCGCTGCTGGCCGCGCTCGACGAGGACGTGCGGCACGTCATGGCGCTCGCCGGGGCCACGACCCCGGCGGAGCTGGGACGCGACCTGCTCGCTGCTCCGCGTGGCGGGTGGTGACCGACCGCCAGCACCCGGTCGCCGGCCCCTCGTCCGGCGCAATCCGGGCGCGCACGCGGGGCCCCGAGGGTCGCTGACGTGCCAGACTGCCCGGGCCCGGCTGGAGGGCCGGACGCGTCCGCGCGTCCGCGGGCCCTCCGGCGACCAGAGCCCGCCCCGCGGGTGGAGCGCGAGGAGCATCGTGGAGCATTCCGCACAGGCACCAGGCGACCCTCGGCGCACGGTGGTCCTCTCCACCGTCGCCAAGGCCCTGCCGGTCATCGTCGGGGTGACCGCGATCTTCGGGGCCGGAGGCATCCTGCTCAGCCGGGAGCTGCCGGTGGAGTACACGGCCACCAGCCGGGTGGTGCTCTCCGAGACCAGCGCCTTCGACCCGCTGGACACCGGCTCCCGCGGCCAGCCCACGCGCTTCATCTCCAACCAGCTCGAGGTGCTGCAGTCAGCGGCGGTGCTCGACGAGGCCGCGGTCCTGCTGCCCGACGAGGTCGACCCCGCCGACGCGGCGGCGCTGCGGGGGTCCATCGACCTGGCCGCGCTGGCCGACACCGACGTCATCACCATCACCGCGACCGCGCCCACCGGTGAGCAGGCCGCGGCCCGCGCCAACGCCGTCGCCGCCGCCTACCCCGTCTACGTGACCCGGGTGGTCGCGGAGGCGGCCGCCGCCGCGACCGCGGCCGCGGTCGCCAACGTCGACCTGGTGGCGCAGATCAGCCTCCGGGCGAGCGTCTACGGCGACGGCGTCGCCTCCCTCGAGAACGCCACGGTGCCCAGCGGGCCCTCGGCGCCGCGGCCGCTGCTCAACGGCTTCCTGCTCGCCGCCCTCGGTGCCCTGGTCTCGACGGGCCTGGTGATCTGGCGCCGCGGTCAGCCGCTCGCCGACCGCGGCGTCCTCGTCGAGAGCGTCGGCGCCCCGGTGCTCGGGGTGGTGCCGGTCCCGCTGGCCCGCCTGGGCCGGCGCCGGCCGCCGCTGCCGCGGGCCCACGACTTCTCGATGTCGCTGGTGGCGCTCGGCTACGTGGTCTCGGAGACCTCCGGGGTGCTGATGGTCACCGGCATCCGCAGCGACAGCGGCTCGCCGACGGTGGCGCTCGGGCTCGCGGCCGCGGCGGCCGAGCAGCACCACCGCGTCGTCGTCGTCGAGGCCGAGGCCCGCGCCGGCGAGCTGCTGCGCCACCTCGGCCAGCGCACCCCCCCGCTGCCGCTGGGGGCCCTGGCCGACCCGGCGGTGCCCGAGCACCGCGTGGTGGCCGAGCTGGAGGAGCTGCGGCCGGTCCGCGGGGAGGGGTCGGTCCACCTCGCCTCCCTGGTCGGCCGGGACGGGACGGGCGGCGACGGCGCCCAGGCGGTGCGCGGCGGCCTGCAGAGGCTCGTCGACTCCTTCGACATGGTCGTGCTGCACGTCGGGCCGATCGCCGTCGACCCGATGGCCTTCGCGCTGCTGCGGGAGAGCGCGCTGCTCGTCGCCGTGGTCGACGAGCGGGCCCGCACGGCCGACCTGCTGGCTCTGCGCGACAAGCTCGACCTCGCCGGCGCCACGAGCGACGGCCTGGTCCTCGCCCGGCCGTCGTCGGGGCGGCGCCGCAGGGCGCCCCGGACTCCGGCGCCGCTCGCCCCGCCCGACCCCAGCCCCGAGCCGGAGCCCGACGGGCACCGGCCCGTGGAGCGGGAGGTCGTGACCGACCGCCCGCCGGTGACCACGGCGCGGTGATCCCCCGCCCGTCCGGCGGTGGCGCGGTGGCGCCGCCGCCCCGGGTGTGGAAGACACTGTCGCGTGCTCACCACTCGCGCCAGGACCGTCCTCGGGGGCGCCGCACGACGGCTCCTCGACCCGCGGATGCGGACCCCCTCCTTCGCCTACAAGGACGAGGAGGCGCGCCGGGTGCGCCGCACGGGCCACGAGCTCGGGGTGCGCCACCCCGTCTGGTCGGTCAACGACAAGGACGACGCGCACGCCTGGGCCCGGCGGCTCGGCCTCCGGGTGCCGCGCCTGCTGGGGGAGCACCCTGACGTCACCGAGGTGCGCTGGGCCGACCTGCCCGACCGCGCGGTGCTCAAGCCGGTGAAGGGGGCCGCGAGCCGCGGGGTGCTCCTGCTGGAGCGCACCGGCGACCGGTGGCGCGACCTGCACGCCGGCGAGGTCGTCACCACCGAGGAGCTGACGGGTCGCCACCGGGCCCTCGCGGACGCCGGCACCATCTCGCGCGAGGTCATCGTCGAGGAGCTCGTCCAGGACCCGCAGCGACCGGGGATGCCCCCGGTCGACTGGAAGGTGCACTGCTTCTTCGGCCACGTCGGCCTGGTGCTCGCCAAGTCGAGCCGGCGCCGCCCCGAGGGCCCGCCCGCCGTGGGCTGGCGCCTGTTCGACGACGGCTGGAACGACCTCGGCGCCGCCGTCGGCGGGCACCCCGTCGACGAGGGCATCCGCCCGCCGGTGCACGCCGAGGAGCTGCTGCGGGTGGCCCGGCTGGTGTCGGCGGCCGTGCCGCGGGCCTTCCTGCGCGTGGACCTCTACGACGGTGCGGACGGCGTCGTCTTCGGTGAGATCACCCCGGAGCCGGGCAACCGCCACCTGTTCCGCCGCGACGTCGACCGGAGGATGGGCGAGCTGTGGGAGGAGGCGGAGGCGCGGCTGCTGCTCCGGTGCACCGCGGCTGGCGCCCTCGAGCCCGCGGACGGGCCCCTGCCCGAGTCGGCGGTGGCGCTCGACCTCAGCACGTCCCGAGGGTGACCTGCAGCGGGTCGACCAGGGGCTGGCTGTGCACGACGTCGACCGGCGCGCCGCCCGTCAGCCGCGCGGCCACCGCGACGCGTGCGCCGCGCGGCACGTCGACGTCGAGGCGCGACCACGTCCACCCGGCCTCGGTGCCGGTCGAGACCGCCGCCGGCTCGCCGTCGACGCTCACGCCCTCGACCACGCGCCCCGGCGGCAGGTACAGCGCCACCTGCACGGTGTGCGTGGTCTCGGCGCGCCCGGGCAGCTTGTTGTCGACGTACTCGGGCACCGACGCCGGGGCGTCGTTGGCGAGCTCGAGGACCAGCTCCTCGGTGCCGGGCGGGGCCCCGCCGGTGCAGGTCCTCTCGGTCGTCAGCGCCGCCGAGAGGAAGTAGTCGAGCTTCGAGGCGTCGACGTTGGTCAGGTACACCGCCGCCGTCCCCTCCGACGCGGGCGGCAGGGT
>CADCUY010000491.1 GCA_902806005.1 uncultured Quadrisphaera sp.
ACCGAGCGGGCGACCGCGGCGTTGACCGCCGCGTCGCCCCCGCGCAGGTCGGCCACCGCGGCCCGGCGCAGGCCCACCCGCCCGGGCTCGACGCGCGCGGTGGCGACGGCGCCGTCGCGCACCTCCCACACGGTGGAGGGGCCCGTGGTCGTCAGCTCGTCGAGGCCGTCGTCGCCGCGGAAGACCAGCGCCTCGGCGCCGCGGCCGGCGAGCACCCCGGCGATCAGCGGGGCCATGGCGGCGTCCGCGACGCCCACGGCGCTGGCCGCGGGACGGCCGGGGTTGGTCAGCGGGCCCAGGAGGTTGAAGGCCGTGGGCACCCCGAGCTCGCGCCGCGGGGCGGCGGCGTGGCGCATCGCGGGGTGGAACAGCTGGGCGAAGCAGAAGGTGACGCCCACCTCGCCGGCCACCTCGGCCACGCGCGCCGCCGGCAGGTCCAGGCGCACCCCGAGCTCCTCGAGGAGGTCGGCGGAGCCGCAGGCGGACGACGCGGCGCGGTTGCCGTGCTTGACCACCGCGGTGCCGCAGCCGGCGACCACCAGCGCCGCCATGGTCGAGATGTTCACCGTGCCCGCGCGGTCCCCGCCCGTGCCCACCAGGTCGACCGCCCGCGCGCGCAGCGCCTCCGGCAGGTCCAGCGGCACCGCGCTCTCGAGCATCGAGGCCGCGAGCGCCCCCACCTCCTCGACCGTCTCGCCCTTGGCGCGCAGGCCCACCAGCAGCCCGGCGACCTGCGCGTGCGTGGCCCGGCCGCCCATCACCTCCGCCATCGCCCAGGCCGCCTGGACCGCGGTGAGGTCGGTCCCCGCGACCAGCCGGGTGAGCACCTGCGGCCAGCTGGGCAGCGACGCGCCGTCGTCCATCGGTGTGCTCCTCGTCTCGTCGTCCCCGTGCCGTCCTGGGGCCTCCGGTGGTCCATGATGTCGTCCGTGGCGACGACGTCTGCTGTGCAGCCCCACCAGGTCAGCGTGAACCGGCCGAACATGGTCTCGGTCGGCACGATCGTGTGGCTCTCCAGCGAGCTCATGTTCTTCGCGGGCCTGTTCGCGATGTACTTCACGATCCGCGCCGTGGTCCCCGAGCTGTGGGAGACCCGGCCCGAGCTGTTCAACATCCCCTTCGCGGTGCTCAACACCGTCGTGCTGGTGACCAGCTCGGTGACCTGCCAGATGGGCGTCTTCGCCGCCGAGCGCTTCCAGCCGCACCGCACCGGCTCGCTGTTCGACGTCCGCCGCTGGGGCATGGTCGAGTGGTACGTCCTGACCTTCCTCATGGGCGCGTTCTTCGTCACCGGCCAGGTCTACGAGTACACCGAGCTCGTGCACGAGGGGATGACCATCTCCTCCGACGCCTACGGCTCGGTCTTCTACCTCGCCACCGGCTTCCACGGCCTGCACGTCGCCGGTGGCCTGATCGCCTTCCTGCTGATCATCGGCAGGGCGTTCGCGGCCCGGCACTTCGGCCACATGGAGGCCACCAGCGCCGTCGTGGTCTCGTACTACTGGCACTTCGTCGACGTGGTGTGGGTCGGCCTCTTCCTCGTCATCTACTTCCTGCGATGACCCAGCCCGCGACGGCCGCGCCCGCGGCGCCCGGCGAGCGGGTCGACGTGCGCGTGAGAACAGCCACACCAGGGTCCCAGGAGTGGGATCCGACCCCCAGAAGGACGATGATGTTCCCGTGAGCGCTCCCCCGGCTCGGCGCCGCCACCCGGCGGCCACCCTGGTCGTCCTGCTGCTGGCCCTCGTGGTCACCGGCGGGCTGTACACCGTCCTCGCCCCCTCGCGGGCCGAGGCCACGACGACGGCGGCCCCCGCCGACGTCGAGGCCGGCCGCGCCCTGTTCGAGGCCAACTGCTCCACCTGCCACGGCCTCCAGGGCCAGGGCAGCCCCTCGGCGCCCACCCTGGTCGGCGTCGGCGCCGCGTCGGTCGACTTCCAGGTCGGCACCGGCCGCATGCCGCTGCGCGCCGACAGCGTGCAGGCCCCCGAGGCCCCGAACGCCTACACCGACGAGGAGACGGCCGCCATGGCGGCGTACGTCGCCTCGCTCGCCCCCGGCCCGCCGGTCCCGCCCGACTCGATCACCACCCCGGTCGACGACCCGGAGCGCCTCGCCGAGGGCAACGAGCTGTTCCGCACCAACTGCGCCATGTGCCACAACGTGGTCGGCGCCGGCGGCGCCCTGACCCGGGGCAAGTACGCGCCGTCCCTGGAGGGCACCACCGGCACCTACATCTACGAGGCCATGGTCACCGGCCCGCAGTCGATGCCGGTCTTCTCCGACACCAACATCACGCCCGAGCAGAAGCAGAGCATCATCAGCTACGTCGAGCACGCGCAGACCCAGCCGTCCCCCGGCGGCCTGTCCCTGGGGTCGATCGGCCCGGTCGCGGAGGGCCTGTTCACCTGGGTCGCCGCGCTCGTCGCGCTGATCGCGTGCGCCGTGTGGCTCGGCAGGAGGGCCTCATGACCACCACCGGCGGCGCCGACGTCGTGGGGCCCACGGGCCCGGACGACCCGCACAACCGCAACACCACCGCGAACGCGGGCACCGCCGACCTGGTGGCCAGCGAGGGCGACCACCTGCCCGAGCGCTTCCCCAACCCGGGCCTGCCGCCGCACCGCTACCGCACCACCGACTTCGACCCGCAGGCCGCCAAGCGGGCGGAGCGGCAGGTCACCGCCCTGTTCCTGCTGTCGGTGGTCGGCTCGATCATCTTCTGCGTGGCGTACTTCGCCATCCCCCTCGAGGGGAACTTCCAGAACATCCAGTACTCCACCCTCTTCCTGGGCCTGGGCCTGGGCCTGGCGATCTTCGCGATCGGCATCGGGGCCGTGCACTGGGCCAAGACGCTCATGCCCGACCACGAGGTCAGCGAGGAGCGGCACTACATCGGCGACGAGCAGAGCCGCACCGACGCGATGACGATCATCAACGAGGGCCTCGAGGAGAGCGGGATCGGTCGCCGCACCGTCATCCGCAACTCGCTCATCGGGGCGGCGGCCATCGCGCCCATCCCCGTGGTCCTCTCGCTCGGCGACCTCGGCCCCCTGCCGGGCGACGCGCTCACCACCACGCTGTGGGACGAGGGGACGCGGCTGACCCGCGACCCCGACGGCACCCCGATCCGCGCGCAGGACGTCCAGATCGGCTCGGTCTTCCACGTCATCCCCGAGGGCCTCGAGGAGTCCGAGCACCCGCTGGAGGAGAAGGCCAAGGCGGTCGTCCTCCTCATCCGCGTCGAGCCCGGGGTCGTGGAGTACCGCGAGGACCGCGAGGGCTGGGACGTCGACGGCATCTACGCCTACTCCAAGATCTGCACCCACGTCGGGTGCCCCGTGGCGCTCTACGAGCAGGTCACGCACCACCTGCTCTGCCCCTGCCACCAGTCGACGTTCGACTTCGCCAAGCACTGCGAGGTCATCTTCGGCCCGGCCAAGAGGCCCCTGCCGCAGCTGCCCATCCGGGTGGACGACGAGGGCTACCTGGTCGCACAGCGCGGCTTCGAGGAACCGGTCGGCCCTAGCTTCTGGGAGCGTGGCGAGGCATGAGCACCAACACGACACTGGTGGACAAGACAGCCGTCTACCTCGACGAGCGGTTCGACGCCGGCAAGGGCGTGAAGTTCTTCGCCCGCAAGGTGTTCCCCGACCACTGGTCGTTCATGCTCGGGGAGATCGCGCTCTACACCTTCGTGGTGCTGCTGATCTCGGGCACGTTCCTGAGCCTGTGGTACGTGCCGAGCATGACGCTGGTGCCCTACGAGGGCGACTACGCGCCCCTCCAGGGCGTCATGGTCTCCGACGCCTACAACTCCTCGCTGGCGCTGTCCTTCGAGGTGCGCGGCGGGCTGCTCATGCGGCAGATCCACCACTGGTCGGCCCTGCTCTTCGTCGCCGCGATCATCGTCCACATGGCCCGGGTGTTCCTGACCGGGGCGTTCCGCAAGCCCCGCGAGTTCAACTGGGTCATCGGCTCGGCGCTGGCCGTGCTGGCCCTGGCCGCCGGCTTCACCGGCTACTCGCTCCCCGACGACCTGCTCTCGGGCAACGGCCTGCGCATCATCCAGGGCGTCATCCTCTCGATCCCGGTGGTCGGCTCCTACATCTCCTTCTTCATGTTCGGCGGGGAGTTCCCCGGCGAGGCGATCATCCCGAGGCTCTTCATCGCCCACGTGATGCTCATCCCCGCCGCGCTGATCGGCCTGATCGGCGCCCACCTCGGGCTGCTGGTGCTGCACAAGCACACCCAGTACCCCGGCCCGGGCCGCAAGAACACCAACGTGGTCGGCTACCCGCTGTACCCCGTGTACATCGCCAAGGCCGGCGGGTTCTTCTTCATCGTCTTCGGCGTGGTCGTGCTCATCGCGGCGTTCGTGACGATCAACCCGATCTGGAACTACGGGCCCTACGACCCGTCCCCGATCTCCGCCGGCACCCAGCCCGACTGGTACATCGGCTTCGTCGACGGCGCCCTGCGCCTGATGCCGGGCTGGATCCAGCTGCCGGGCATGGACACCGGGGGCATCCCCACCGAGTTCGTGATCTTCGACCGCACGCTCTCGCTCAACGTGCTCCTGCCCGCGCTGGTCCTGCCGGGCCTGATGGTGGCCG
>CADCUY010000492.1 GCA_902806005.1 uncultured Quadrisphaera sp.
CCGCGGTGCTCGCCGCCGCCGCGGTGACGGCGCTGTGGGCGCTCGCACTGGGGCTGGCCGCGAGGGCGGCCCGGCTGCGGGGCTGGCTGGCCGTGGTGCTCGCCGTCAACGTCGGCGGGGTCCTCGGCCTGGGGGCGCTCGCGGCGGCCCGGCCGTTCGACCTCCTCTCGCTGCTGCTGGCCGCCGTGGCCCTGGAGGTCGCCGCCTTCGCGGCCAGCCAGGCGCTCGCCCTGCGCCGGCCCGCCTGAGCCGCTGCGGTCCGAGCCCTGTCCACAGCCGCGGCCCTGTCCACAGGGCCCGGGTCGCGGGCGCTGCGGCGTCACCGCGCCGCGGCAGCCTTCGTCGCGTGCCCGCACCCCGCGGGCCTGAGGAGGGCACCGTGCAGGACACCCACACCACCGTCGTCGGCAACCTGGCCGCCGACCCCGTCACCCGCGAGTTCGACGACGGCCGCAGCGTGACGAACTTCCGCGTCGGGGCCACCCCCCGCCGCTACGACCGGCGCACCGAGCGCTGGGCCGACGGCCCCACCAGCTGGTGGGAGGTCGCCACCTTCGGCTTCCTCGCCGAGAACGTGGCCGCCTCGTTCCGCAAGGGCGACCGCGTGGTCGTCTCCGGCCGCGCCTGGGTCGAGCAGTGGGCGGTGCGCGACGCCGCCGGCACCGTGGAGAAGTCCGGCGTCACCCCGCGGATCACCGCCGACGCGGCGGGCCACGACCTGGCCCACGGCACCTCGGCCTTCACCCGCGTGGTCCGCAGCCGCGAGGTCGCCGCCCCCGGGCGCGACGAGCTCGCCGCCTCGATGGGGGCCACCGTCGATCCGAACGGCGTGCTCAGCGACGTCGACGGGCCCGAGGGGGCGGGCGCCGGGCCGCTGGTGCCCGAGCGGGACGCGGCCATGGCCTGAGGGGCCGCCCGCCCGGGCACCCCCGCGGCACGCGGCGTCCGGGCGGGCACCGCCGCCGCCCTACCCTGGAGGCATGGCCGAGTTCATCTACACCATGTACAAGGCGCGCAAGGCGCACGGCGACAAGGTGATCCTCGACGACGTCACCATGTCGTTCTACCCCGGCGCGAAGATCGGCGTCGTCGGCCCCAACGGGGCCGGCAAGTCGACGATCCTGCGGATCATGGCCGGCCTCGACACCGCCTCCAACGGCGAGGCCCGGCTCTCGCCCGGCTACAGCGTGGGCATGCTCCAGCAGGAGCCGCCGCTGGACGAGGACGCGACGGTGCTGGAGAACGTCCAGCAGGGCCTGGGCGAGCTCAAGGTCAAGATGGACCGGTACAACGAGATCACCGGCTCCTTCGAGGACCCGGACGCCGACTTCGACGCCCTGATGGCCGAGATGGGCACCCTGCAGGAGGAGCTGGACCACGCGAACGCGTGGGACATGGACTCCCAGCTCGAGCAGGCCATGGACGCCCTCCAGTGCCCGCCGCCGGACGCGAAGGTCATGCACCTGTCCGGGGGTGAGCGCCGCCGCGTGGCGCTGTGCCAGCTGCTGCTCTCCAAGCCCGACCTGCTGCTGCTCGACGAGCCCACCAACCACCTCGACGCCGAGAGCGTGCAGTGGCTCGAGCAGCACCTCTCCGGCTACGAGGGCGCCGTCCTGGCGGTGACCCACGACCGGTACTTCCTCGACAACGTCGCCCAGTGGATCGCCGAGGTCGACCGCGGCCGCCTCTACCCGTACGAGGGCAACTACTCCACCTACCTGGAGAAGAAGTCCGAGCGCCTGAAGATCCAGGGCAAGAAGGACGCGAAGACCGCCAAGCGCCTCAAGGAGGAGCTGGAGTGGGTGCGGTCCAACGCCAAGGGCCGGCAGACCAAGTCGCGCTCGCGCCTGGCGCGCTACGAGGAGATGGCGGCGGAGGCCGACCGCACCCGCAAGCTCGACTTCGAGTCGCTGCAGATCCCGCCCGGGCCGCGCCTGGGCAACCTGGTCATCGAGACCAAGGACCTCAAGCAGGGCTACGGCGAGCGCGTGCTCATCGACGGCCTGTCGTTCTCGCTGCCCCGCAACGGCATCGTCGGGGTGATCGGCCCCAACGGCGTCGGCAAGACCACGCTGTTCAAGACCATCGTCGGCATGGAGGCCGCCGACGGCGGCCAGGTGCGGGTCGGCGACACGGTCAAGATCAGCTACGTCGACCAGGAGCGCGGCGGGATCGACGCCAAGAAGACCCTGTGGGAGGTGGTCTCCGACGGGCTCGACCACATCAAGGTCGGCCAGGTCGAGATGCCCTCGCGGGCCTACGTCTCGGCGTTCGGCTTCAAGGGACCCGACCAGCAGAAGCCCGCGGGCGTGCTCTCCGGCGGCGAGCGGAACCGGCTGAACCTGGCGCTGACCCTCAAGCAGGGCGGCAACCTGCTGCTGCTCGACGAGCCGACGAACGACCTGGACGTGGAGACCCTCGGCTCGCTCGAGGACGCGCTGCTCGACTTCCCCGGCTGCGCCGTGGTCATCAGCCACGACCGCTGGTTCCTCGACCGGGTGGCCACGCACATCCTGGCCTACGAGGGCACCGAGGAGTCGCCGGCGAGCTGGTACTGGTTCGAGGGCAACTTCCAGGGCTACCTGGCGAACAAGGTCGACCGGCTCGGGGTGGACGCCGCGCGGCCGCACCGGGTGACCCACCGGCGCCTGACCCGCGACTGAGACCACCGCCCGCCAGCCGCTGACCAGGGGCGCCGGCCGGGTGCTCGAGGGAGCGGGCTACCGACCCTCGGGCACCCGGAGCATGCCCTCCTGCGCCACCGTGGCCACCAGGTCGCCCTCGCGGGAGAACAGGTGGCCCTGGCTCAGGCCGCGCGCCCCGGACGCCGACGGGCTGGTCTGGGTGAACAGCAGCCACTCGTCGGCGCGCACCGGCCGGTGCCACCACATCGCGTGGTCCAGGCTCGCGGCCTTCAGCCCCGGCGTCGCCCAGGCCACCCCGTGGCGGCGCATCACCGGCTCGAGGATCGTGTAGTCGCTGGCGTAGGCGGTGACCGCGCGGTGCAGCGCCGGCTCGTCGGGCAGCGTGCCGGTGGCCCGCATCCACACCGCCTGCGTGCCCAGGCGCTCGTCGACGCCGAGGTACACCGCGGAGCCGACGTGGCGCACGTCGATCGGCCGCCGGTGCGACCAGTACCGCGCCGCCGGGTCGTCGACGCCGGCCAGGCGCTCCGCGGTGGACGGCAGGTCCTCCGGGGCGGGGACGTCGGGCATGGGCACGGCGTGGTCGAGCCCGGCGTCCTCGACCTGGAACGAGGCGATCATCGACAGGATCGGTGCGCCCAGCTGCGAGGCCTGCACCCGGCGGGCGCTGAACGAGCGGCCGTCGCGGAGCACCTCGACGGTGAACGTGATCGGCGTGCCCGGCTCGCCGGGGCGCAGGAAGTACCCGTGCATCGAGTGCGCCGGGCGGTCGGGGTCGACCGTGCGCGAGGCCGCCACCAGCGCCTGCCCGAGCACCTGGCCGCCGAAGACCCGGCCGCCCAGCGTGGGGGCGTTGCGGCCGGTGAAGACCGCCCGGCTGCCGGTGCTGGCCGCGGCCGCCCGCAGGTCGAGCACGCTGAGCAGGTCGTCGAAGGGGTCGCTCGCCGTGCCCGCCTGCTCGGGGGCAGCGGGCTCGGCCGGTTCGGGGGCGGTCACGGGAGCGACCCTAACCAGCCGCCCGGTCGCGCGGAGCCGGGCGCCGCAGCGCCCGGCTGATCCACTCGCGCGGCCCACGGGCGGCCGCGAGCCTGGACGCATGAGCCGACCCAGCAGCGCCAGCGCCATCGTCACGGCCTCCGACTCGGGCATCGGCAAGGCCACCGCCGTCGCGCTGGCCCGCGACGGCCTCGACGTCGGGATCACCTACCACTCCGACGAGGAGGGCGCGCAGGGCACCGCGGAGGAGGTGCGCGCGCTCGGCCGGCGCGCCGTGGTCCGCCACCTCGACCTCGCCGAGCTGCCCTCGGGCGCCGACGCGCTCGACGACCTGGCCGACGAGCTCGGCGGGCGGCTGTGGGCGGTGGTCGCCAACGCGGGCGGCGGCTCGGCCGTGGCGCCGTTCCTCGAGCTGGCCTTCGACGGGTGGCGCGCCGACCTGGGGCTGAACCTCGACGGGGCGTTCCTGAGCCTGCAGAAGGGCGCGAAGCGGATGCTCGACGGCCAGGGCGGGCGCCTGGTGGCCATCACCAGCGTCCACGAGACCGTGCCCAAGGTCGGGGCCAGCGCCTACGTCACCGCCAAGCACGGCCTCGGCGGGCTGGTGAAGAACGCCGCCATCGAGCTCGGCGGCCACGGCATCACCGTCAACGCCGTCGCCCCCGGTGAGATCGCCACCCCGCTGACCGGGCAGGGCGACGCCGACCCCGAGCAGTCGCGCCGCCCCGGCGTGCCGCTGGGCCGGGTCGGCGCCGCGGACGAGATCGCCGCCGTGGTCGCGATGCTGTGCCGCGACGAGGGCGCCTACGTCACGGGGGCGTCCTTCGTCGTCGACGGGGGGATGACGCAGATGTCGGCCGTGGGCGCCTCGGAGCTGCAGGACGACAGCTGGCGGCCCGCCTGAGGGCGCGAGGGTGAGCCACGGTCCCGGGGCGCGCTGGGGCTTCCTCGCCACCGGCGAGGTCGCGGCC
>CADCUY010000493.1 GCA_902806005.1 uncultured Quadrisphaera sp.
GGTGATGTCGACCTCGGCGTCCGCCGCAGCGGCGGAGCGGCCGGAGGTGTCCAACTGGGACTGCGCCCGGCCCTGGTCGTGCTGCACCTCGATGCGGCGCGGCTGGGCGGCCTGGGCCACCGGGATGACCAGGCTCAGCACGCCGCCGGAGCACGAAGCGCTGACGCTGCGGGTGTCCAGGGCCTCGCCCACCTGGAGCTGGCGTGTCAAGGAGCCCTGCGGGCGCTCCGCGACGAGCACCTCGCTCGCGCCCTCGTAGGCCGAGCGGCGTTCCGCGCGGATGGTGAGGACGTTGCGCTCGGAGGTGATCTCCACGCTGGAGGGCTCCACGCCGGGCAGGTCCAGGGCCACGTGGTAGCCGTCGTCGGCCTGCCACACGTCCATCGGCATCGCCATGGGGGTGCGGGTGCCCGAGAGCAGCTGGCTGGTCAGCCGGTCCACCTGCCGGAACGGGTCACCGAAGGGGTCGAACCGCATCACGGACATGGAGGTCTCCTCAGTCTCCGGTCGGTCGTGACCACGGGGTCGGGCGGCGCTCCGCCACCCGACGGGACGAGCACCCCGGGCGAGTCCCGTCCACACTCCCCGCCGCTGCGCGAGGTCCACCGGCGGCCCCGGACCGGCCCTGGATGACGCGGCGCCACCGCAGCGCTCTCGCCGCGCAGGCCGCCGGGTCCGACCCTAACCTCGACCCCAGCCCGCAGCCGCGGGACGG
The DNA here is from genome assembly GCA_902806005.1 of uncultured Quadrisphaera sp. GTDB lineage: Bacteria > Actinomycetota > Actinomycetes > Actinomycetales > Quadrisphaeraceae > CADCUY01. Next base: position 716 of record CADCUY010000493.1, read on the forward strand.
CCATGAGGGAGTGGGAACGACGATGGCGGCACCGACCGAGCCCACCCAGCAGGGCACCGCAGCGGACGACGACGTCCGCCTCACCGGCCCGATCATCATCGTCGCGCTCGTCTCGGCGATCTCGGGGCTGCTCTACGGCTACGACACCGGCATCATCTCCGGGGCGCTGCTGCAGATCGCCGACGAGTTCCAGGTCGGCGACGGGATGCAGCAGGTGATCGCCGCCTCGATCCTGCTCGGCGCCGTGGTCGGCGCCCTGACCTGCAGCCGGCTCTCCGAGTCGATGGGCCGCCGCAAGACCCTGGTGATCGTCGCGATCGTCTTCGCGGTCGGCGCCCTCTGGGCGGCGCTCGCGCCGACCCCGCTGATGCTCGTCATCGGCCGGCTCATCCTCGGGTTCGCCGTCGGCGGCGCCACCCAGACCGCGCCGGTCTACGTGGCCGAGCTGGCCCCCACCAAGTACCGCGGCCGGCTGGTGCTCTTCTTCCAGATCGCCATCGGCGTCGGCATCGTCATCGCCACGATCACCGGTGCCGCGAGCGGCATCGACTGGCGGATCGCCGTCGGGGCCGCCGCCGTCCCGGCCCTGTTCATGCTCTTCATGATGCTGCGCCTGCCCGAGAGCCCCCGGTGGCTGACCAAGAGCGGCGACGTCGACGGCGCCCGCGCCTCCCTGGAGCGGGTGCGCCCCGGCGGCGGCGACGTGGGCCCCGAGCTCGACGAGGTGAAGGACGCCGTGCAGGCCGAGAAGGAGCAGAGCACGCGCGGCTGGAAGGGCCTGCGCGAGCCGTGGGTGCGCCCGGCCCTGGTCGTCGGCTGCGGCATCGCCATCCTCACCCAGCTGTCGGGCATCGAGATGATCATCTACTACTCGCCGACGATCCTCACCGACAACGGCTTCTCCCGGCAGACCGCCCTGTACGTCTCCGTGGGGCTCGGCCTGACCTACCTCATCACCCAGCTGATCGGCCTCGCGATCATCGACCGCGTCGGGCGGCGGCGGCTCACCCTGATCACCCTGCCCGGGGCCGCGGCCGCGCTGATCGTCCTCGGCACCTTCTTCGTCACCGGCAACGACGGCCCCGAGATGGTGCCGTTCATCATCGCCACCCTCATCATCTTCATGGCCTTCACCGCGGGCGGCATCCAGCTGATGGGCTGGCTCACCGGCTCGGAGATCTACCCGCTGGCCACCCGCGAGGCCGGGGCCGCCGCGCAGTCGGCGTCCCTGTGGGGCACCAACCTGCTCATCACCCTGACGCTGCTGAGCACGATCAACCTCATCGGCACCGGGCAGACCTTCTGGATGTACGCGGCCTTCAACATCATCGCGTTCCTCTTCCTCTACAAGAAGATGCCCGAGCTGACCGGGCGCAGCCTCGAGCAGATCGAGGGCAACCTGCGGAAGGGCGAGTTCACCCCCGCCGACTTCGCGCGCCGCTGACCCGCCGGCGCGGGCCGACCGGCACCGCACCGCTGTGGGAATTGAGTCGCCTCGACTCATGTTGAGGGTGTCGATGGCACCGCACCGGTGCCAGCACCACAGCACGAGGAGCACGCCATGAGCACCATCGTCGTCCGCCCGGTCCGCCCCCTCCGCCGCTCGGACCTGTTCGCCACCCTCGCCCCGCTGGCCGCGCCGGCGCTGCGGCTGCCCGCCGTGCCGACCGTCGCGCTCGAGCGCGACGGCGAGGACGGCCTGCTGACCGTCGAGGCCCCCGGCCTGGACGCCGAGCGCGACCTGGCCGTCGAGGTCGCCGGAACCCGGCTCACCGTCTCCGGCACCCGCCGGGAGACCAGCGGCCGCACCCGCCGCGAGGCCCGATTCGCGCGCAGCGTGGAGCTGCCCGAGGGCGTGGGCGCCGACGCGGTGAGCGCCCGCTACGAGGCGGGCGTCCTGCGGGTGCGCGTCGCGGGGATGTTCCCCGCTCCCGCGGCCCCGCAGCGCGTGCGGGTCGCGATCACCAGCGACGTCCCGCAGGCCGGCGCCGAGCAGCCCCGCGAGGAGCAGGCTGCGGCCTGACCGCCCCACCCCACCACCAGCGGCGCCCGGCCCCCGGCCGGGCGCCGCTGGTGTTCCCGGGCCGGGCGTCGAGCGGCGGAGGCCGGTGCGCGACCATGGCGCCGTGGACCTCACCCAGCGCCTCGCCGGTCGCGTCGCCGTCGTCACGGGCGGTGCCTCCGGCATCGGCCTCGCCAGCGTGCGCCGCCTGGCCGCCGAGGGGGCGGTGGTCGTCCTCGGCGACACCGACGAGGCACGAGGCCGGGAGGTCGCGAGCTCCGTCGGGGGCACGTTCGTGGCCACCGACGTGACCGACCCCGACGCCGTCGCCGCGCTGTTCGACACCGCCGCCACCACCCACGGCTCGGTCGACATCGCCTTCAACAACGCGGGCATCTCGCCCGCGGAGGACGACTCGATCCTCACCACCGACCTCGCGGCCTGGCAGCGGGTGCAGGAGGTGAACCTGACCTCGGTCTACCTCTGCAGCCAGGCGGCGCTGAGGCACATGGTGGCCCAGCAGCGCGGCTCGATCATCAACACCGCCTCAGTCGTGGCGGTGCTGGGGTCGGCGACCTCGCAGATCTCGTACACCACGTCCAAGGGCGGGGTCCTCGCGCTCTCCCGCGAGCTCGGCGTGCAGTTCGCGCGCCAGGGCATCCGGGTCAACGCCCTGTGCCCCGGCCCGGTCGAGACCCCCCTGCTGCGCGAGCTGTTCTCCGCCGACCCCGAGCGCGCCCAGCGCCGGCTGGTGCACATCCCGGCCGGGCGCTTCGCCCAGCCCGAGGAGGTGGCCGCGGCCGTGGCCTTCCTCGCCAGCGACGACGCCTCGTTCGTCACGGCGTCCACGTTCCTCGTCGACGGCGGCCTGAGCGCCGCCTACGTCACCCCGCTGTAGGGCCGCCCGGGGGCCGCATCGCGAACACCGTGGTGCGCTTGACCCGCAGGCCCTCGAGCTCCTCGAGCACGGGCACGTCGTAGCCCTGCACCTCCACCAGCTGCTCGCGCGGCAGGTAGGCCCGCTCGGGGTCGCCCACCAGCACGGTGGCCCCGCGGGCGGCGGCCCGGCCCAGGAAGGCGGTGAACCGCTCGGCCATGTCGCGCTGGTAGAACACGTCGCCCGCGAGCACCACCTCGGCGCCCTCGCCGTCGCCCGCGAGCAGGTCCTCCACGCGCGCGTCGACCACCACCCCGTTCACCTCGGCGTTGACCAGGGTCGCGGCGACCGCCAGCGGGTCGACGTCCGCGGCCCGCACCGCCGCGGCGCCCGCGCGGGCCGCGGCGATGGCGACCATCCCCGAGCCGGTCGCCACGTCGAGCACGGTGCGCCCGGCGACCAGTGCCGGGTGGTCGAGCACGTGGCGGGCCAGCGCCTGGCCCCCCGACCAGGGGAAGGCCCAGAACGGCGGCTCCAGGCCGGTGCGGCCGGCCTCGACCTCCACGCCCTCCCACAGCTCGACCACGCCCCAGCCCAGCTGCAGCTGCAGCTCGGGCACCAGCCCCGGGCGGCCCAGGGCCGTGTGGGCCCTGACGAACAGCGCGTCGGCGCTCACGGCGTCCCCCCGGTCACAGCTCGCCCACGGTCACAGCTCGCCCACGGTCACGGCATCTCCACGGTCTCGGCCCGTGCGAGCTCGGCGAGCGCCGCGTCCAGGTGCGCGTCGAGGCCCCGCGCCGACGTCGCCAGCAGCGTCGCCGCGAGCAGGGCGGCGTGCCGGGCCACCACCAGCGCGGCCAGCGGCCGCGGCTCGTCCTCGTGGATCCCCAGCGCACCCGCGAGCACGACGACGAGCACCTCGGGGTCGAGGTCGGGGCACCACGCGCTGCCTCGGGTGCACGCCTCGACGACCGCGGCGACGTCGTCACCGTCCAGGCCACCCC
>CADCUY010000494.1 GCA_902806005.1 uncultured Quadrisphaera sp.
GACGTCCCGCTGACCGGCCCCGCCCTGAGCAGCCCCTCGCTGAACGAGATCGAGGCGCGCAACCCCGAGCTGAAGGGCCTGGGCACCTACCAGTACGGCTGGGCCGACTCCGACTCCGCGGGGGCCATCGCCAAGCGCGGGCTCTCCGAGCAGGTCGTCCGCGACATCTCGGCGCTGAAGAACGAGCCCGAGTGGATGCTGAAGACCCGGCTCAAGGGCCTGAAGCTGTTCGGCAAGAAGCCCATGCCCGACTGGGGCAGCGACCTGTCCGGCATCCACTTCGACGACATCAAGTACTTCGTGCGGTCCACGGAGAAGCAGGCCGCCAGCTGGGACGACCTGCCCGAGGACATCCGCAACACCTACGACAAGCTCGGCATCCCCGAGGCCGAGAAGCAGCGCCTCGTCGGCGGCGTGGCCGCCCAGTACGAGTCGGAGGTCGTCTACCACCAGATCCGCGAGGACCTGGAGGAGAAGGGCGTCATCTTCGTCGACACCGACACCGGCCTGCGCGAGCACGAGGAGCTCTTCCGCGAGTACTTCGGCACCGTCATCCCCACCGGCGACAACAAGTTCGCCGCGCTGAACACCGCGGTGTGGAGCGGCGGGTCGTTCATCTACGTGCCGCCGGGCGTGCACGTCGACATCCCGCTGCAGGCCTACTTCCGGATCAACACCGAGAACATGGGCCAGTTCGAGCGCACGCTGATCATCGCCGACGAGGGCTCGTACGTGCACTACGTCGAGGGCTGCACCGCGCCGATCTACAGCTCCGACTCGCTGCACTCCGCGGTCGTCGAGATCGTCGTCAAGAAGGACGCCCGGGTGCGGTACACGACGATCCAGAACTGGTCGAACAACGTGTACAACCTCGTCACCAAGCGGGCGACGGCCGCCGAGGGCGCGCTCATGGAGTGGGTCGACGGCAACATCGGCTCCAAGGTGACGATGAAGTACCCGGCGATCTTCCTCATGGGCGAGCACGCCCGCGGCGAGACGCTGTCCATCGCCTTCGCCGGCGAGGGCCAGCACCAGGACGCCGGCGCCAAGATGGTGCACGCGGCGCCCCACACCTCGAGCTCGATCATCTCGAAGTCGGTGGCGCGCGCCGGCGGCCGCGCCTCGTACCGCGGGCTGGTGCAGGTGCTCGAGGGCGCGAAGGACTCGGCCTCGACGGTGCGCTGCGACGCGCTGCTGGTCGACTCGCAGAGCCGCTCCGACACCTACCCGTACGTCGACGTCCGCGAGGACGACGTCTCGATGGCCCACGAGGCCACGGTCTCCAAGGTCAGCGCGGAGCAGCTGTTCTACCTGATGAGCCGCGGCATGGCCGAGGACGAGGCGATGGCGATGATCGTGCGCGGCTTCGTCGAGCCGATCGCCCGCGAGCTGCCCATGGAGTACGCCCTGGAGCTGAACCGGCTCATCGAGCTGCAGATGGAAGGGGCTGTGGGCTGAGCATGGCGAGCCCCACCGACGCCCTGAGCACCACCGAGACGGGGGCGCCCGTCGTCACCGACCTCGCGGCCGACCTCGTCAGCCCCGCCGACGCCGAGCGCGCCTCGGACGAGCGCGGCTTCACGGTCGGCGACGGGGCCACGGCCCCGGAGGCCGTGCCCGAGGACCAGGTGCAGCACGGCCTGGCGCCGCACTCGCACGGCGGCCCGGCGGGGGAGCGCACCGGCTCGCCGGCGCTCTCCCGCGCGCAGCGCCCCACCTCGTACCGGGTGGAGGACTTCACCGTCCCCACCGGGCGCGAGGAGGAGTGGCGCTTCACCCCGCTCGGCGCCCTGGCGCCGCTCCTCCAGCCCGCGGGGGCGGCGGCGCAGCGGCTGCGCGCCGAGGTCAGCGCCGCCGACGGCGTCACCCACACCGTCCGCGCCGCCGAGCAGCACCCCGCGTACGTGCCGGGCGACCGGGCCGCCGCGGTGGCCTGGGCCGACGCCGGCGACGAGGTCGACCACGTGCGGATCGCGCCGGAGGCCGACCTCGCCGAGCCCGTGACCGTGGCGCTGCGGGCGCCGGGGGAGCGGGCCGTGGGCCACCTGGTGGTCGAGGCCGGCCACCACAGCCGCGCCACCGTGGTCGTCGACCACACCGGCGGCGGCGCGGCGACGACCGGCGTCGAGGTGCGGGTCGGCGACGGCGCGCAGCTGACCCTGGTCAGCGTGCAGCAGTGGGACGACGGCGCGGTGCACCTGAGCCAGCAGGACGCGCTGGTCGGCCGCGACGCGACCTACCGTCACGTCGCGGTCACCCTGGGCGGGGCGCTGGTGCGCCTGGGCGCGACCGTGCGCTACGCCGGGCCCGGCGGCGACGCGACCCTCCTCGGGGTCTACTTCGCCGACTCCGGCCAGCACCTGGAGCACCGCTCCTTCGTCGACCACCAGGCGCCCAGCTGCCGCTCGAACGTGACGTACAAGGGCGCCCTCCAGGGCGCCAGCGCGCGCACCGTCTGGGTCGGCGACGTCCTGATCGGCGAGGGTGCGACCGGCACCGACACCTACGAGCTGAACCGGAACCTCGTGCTCACCGACGGCGCGCGCGCCGACTCGGTGCCGAACCTCGAGATCGAGACCGGCGAGATCGTCGGCGCCGGCCACGCCAGCGCCACCGGCCGGTTCGACGACGAGGCGCTGTTCTACCTGCAGTCGCGCGGCATCCCCGCCGACGTCGCCCGCCGGATGGTGGTGCGCGCCTTCTTCTACGAGGTGCTGCAGCAGATCGGCGTGCCCGAGGTCACCGAGCGGCTCGCCGCGGCCATCGACGCCGAGCTCGAGGGCGCCGCGGCGCCGAGCGTGGCGCCGCCGGTCGGCGACTCCGTCGGCGCGATGGCGTGAGGAGGGCCCGCTGATGCCCCCCGCGCGCGCCTGCGCCGTCGCCGACGTCCCCACCCCCGGGGCGCTGCAGGTCGAGCTCCCCGGCCCCGACGGCGCCTCCGTGGCGGTCGCCGTCGTCCGCGAGAGCGACGGCACCCTGCACGCGATCTCCGACACCTGCAGCCACCAGGCCGTCTCCCTCGCCGAGGGCGAGGTGGAGGACGGGCGCATCGAGTGCTGGCTGCACGGCTCGCAGTTCGACCTGCGCACCGGCCACCCCGACTCGCTGCCGGCCGTGGTGCCGGTGGCCGTCTACCCGCTGACCGTCGACGGCGCCGACGTGCTCGTCGACGTCAGCGCCCCGATCACCACCGCACCCGAAGGAGCCTGAGTGCCCACCCTGGAGATCCGCGACCTGCACGTCAGCGTCGCCACCACCGACGGCCAGGGGGCCGAGCCCGAGCAGAAGCCGATCCTGCGCGGCGTCGACCTCACCATCCGCTCCGGCGAGACCCACGCGATCATGGGGCCCAACGGCTCCGGCAAGTCGACGCTCGCCTACTCCATCGCCGGCCACCCCAAGTACACCGTCACGTCCGGCTCGGTCACCCTCGACGGCGAGGACGTGCTGGCGATGAGCGTGGACGAGCGCGCCCGCGCCGGCCTGTTCCTGGCCATGCAGTACCCCGTGGAGGTGCCGGGCGTCACCGTCTCGAACTTCCTGCGCACCGCCAAGACGGCGATCGACGGGCAGGCGCCGTCGCTGCGGCACTGGACCAAGGACGTCCGCACGGCCATGGCCGCGCTGCGGATGGACCCGGCGTTCGCCGAGCGCAACGTCAACGAGGGCTTCTCCGGCGGCGAGAAGAAGCGCCACGAGATCCTGCAGCTGGAGCTGCTCAAGCCGGCGTTCGCCATCCTCGACGAGACCGACTCCGGCCTCGACGTCGACGCGCTGAAGGTCGTCTCCGAGGGCGTCAACCGGGTGCGCTCCACCGGCGAGACCGGCGTGCTGCTGATCACGCACTACACCCGGATCCTGCGGTACGTGCAGCCCGACTTCGTGCACGTGTTCGTGGCCGGCCGGGTCGCCGAGCAGGGCGGGCCCGAGCTCGCCGACGACCTCGAGGAGCGCGGCTACGACCGGTTCCTGCCCGAGGGCTCCGCGGAGCGGGCGGTGACCGCGTGAGCGCCGAGACCGCCCCGGGCGGCGGCGTGACCCTCGAGGTGGTCGAGGAGGCCCTGCGCGACGTCATCGACCCCGAGCTGGGGATCAACGTCGTCGACCTCGGGCTGATCTACGGGCTGCACCTGGACGAGGGGCAGGCGGTCATCGACATGACGCTGACCTCGGCGGCGTGCCCGCTGACCGACGTCATCGAGGACCAGACGGCGCAGGCGCTCTCCGGTCTGGTCGAGGGGCACCGCATCAACTGGGTGTGGATGCCGCCGTGGGACATGGGCAAGATCACCGACGACGGCCGCGACCAGCTGAGGGCCCTCGGCTTCAACGTGTGATCGGCGTGAGCCCGTGACCGGCACCGTCCGGCTGGTCGAGGTGCCCCCGGAGCGGCTCGCCGGCTGGGTGCAGCGGTTCGCCGCGTCACACGGCGCCCCCGCGGCCTCGCTCGCGGGCGCGGCCGTGGTGCTGGCCGCCACGGACGGGGCGCGGGCGGAGCTCGAGGTGCCCTGGCCCCCGCTGCCCGGCGCGGCG